>NZ_JACGVV010000016.1:0-90891 GCF_014077405.1 Colwellia sp. BRX10-9
TCCGCTTTAGCTTGAAGGACTATTTAACCCTTGTAGATGAAACAGGTCGCGTAATAAGAGCAGACAAACGAGGCGCTATCGATAACAAAACCGCAAATATACTGTCAAGACTTCACATCAGCGATAAAAGTTGGCTCAAACTCACCACAAACTTTGAAGGTATATTCACGGGCGCGGTCGGCACCGCAGAGCATTTGTCTGAATTTACTGAGCACGTGGGGTTAAAGCGAGCACACGGTAAAACAAATGCCCAAGCTTGTTTGAATAGCGCGTAAACTTAACTACATGCAAAAACAGCAAGAAAAATACAGCTACCTTGGGGGAGAAGTAAAGCTTGCCTGAAATTCATTCATTTAATCAAAACATATAAAAGTCGATATACAAAGGCTTACAAGATGAAGTACATGCCTTGTTGTTGGCCAATGGATAGCCGTGTTTCAGAGCATTATTATTGTGTAGCATTATCATGGCTGGCATAATAATTTATGGGTGGCATAATAATTTTATGGATATAACCATGATTCAACAAAAAAATAATGTCCGCTTTGGCTATCAGTTGACTTAAAGAATAATCAGTAGGTAACGTCAGGAATGTGCGCAGAGTGATCGTTAATGTCGGTTAGCGTCCTTTAGAACACTAGTAGTTATGACCTCAAACAGGCACAAAATAATAATGCTTTGTCGTCTCAAAAAATTTATTTCGTCTCAAGCCGATAACGTCAACTTAGATTTAGTCCTCAAACGGATATCTCCTGAAGTAATTATCTCAGCTTAGATTAATGTTAGATAACCTCATTACTGATATCTACTCAGACAGTTGAAGCAGGTATTAGTGAAATATAATGGCTGCACAAATACATAAGGTACTAAAAAGCAAAGTACCAATAATAACTTTATGATTTTTGTGTTGCTGCGCTTTTAATTCAGTGAATAAGTGCATTTGCTTTTGACGGGTTACTTGGGTCGTTTTTAAATAATCATAAAGCAAGTCTGGCATTTCAGGCAGTTTTTCATTCCAAAAAGGCAGATTCTCTTTTATCTTTTTAAATACGGCTTTAACACCCATTTGCTGTTTTACCCAATTCTCTAAGAAAGGTTTAGCGGTTTGCCATAAGTCGAGTTGTGGGTATAGTTGTCGGCCTAAGCCTTCGATATAGAGTAAGGTTTTCTGTAATAAAACCAGTTGTGGTTGTACTTCCATATTGAATCGTCTGGCGGTGTTAAAAAGGCTTACCAGCACTTGCCCAAAAGATATTTCTGATAAGGGTTTGTTGAATATCGGTTCGCAAACAGTGCGAATAGCAAATTCAAACTCATCAACACTGGTCTCGCTTGGTACCCAGCCAGAGTCGACATGAAGCTCGGCAACTTTCCGATAATCTCTATTAAAAAACGCGACAAAATTTTCGGCCAAGTAGCGTTTATCTTCACGGTTTAACGTACCACAGATACCACAATCTATCGCTATCCATGTTGGATCAGCAGGGTTTGTTGCATCGACAAAAACATTGCCTGGATGCATATCAGCATGAAAAAAGCTGTCACGAAATACTTGGGTAAAAAACACTTCAACCCCACGTTCAGCAAGTAATTTCATGTCTACACCAAGCCCTTGAAGTGTCGCTATCTCTCCAACGCCAATACCATAAATACGTTCCATAACCATTACGTTTTCATGGCTAAAATCACTATAAACCTTGGGTACATATAATACGCTATCGCTGGCATTACCCTGGGAAAAATTGTGCTTTAATAAGGTTGCATTCGCGGCTTCACGGTTGAGATCTAGTTCGTCAACAATCGTTTTTCGGTATTCATTAACGACCTCTTTTGGGCGTAGTCGTTTACCATCAGGTAAAAATTTAGCGACAACACCCGCAAATAGCGACATGACTTTTACGTCAGCTAAAATTGTCTCAGTAATGTTGGGACGTAAAACTTTAAGGACTACTTCAAAAGGTTGTCCGTCTTGCAGCAAGGTGGCTGTATGCACTTGGGCAATTGACGCCGAAGCAAGAGGTTTACTATTAAAATCACTAAAATGCTGATTAAATGTTTCTTCACCTATGGCTTCTAAAACAATAGCTTTGGCTAATTCACCATCAAAAGCAGGTACTTGATCTTGCAGCAATGCCAGTTCGTTGGCAAAATCTTCAGGAAGTAAGTCACGACGGGTTGACAACATCTGGCCAAACTTTACAAACACCGGACCTAAAGATTCAATCGCTAGGCGAAGTCGCAAGGCTGAAGGCTTATCTTGGTGTTTATTACGTAACCAGAATAATGTAAAGCGAATGAATTTTGCATACCAAGGTATCATATGGCTTGGGATCAGTTCATCAAGACCAAATTGAAGAAATGTTTTAATGATGCGATAAAGTCGTAAACTGCTCACAATGTTCCTTGAGAATTAAGTTAAGGGAGTTATTTTTTCAGCAAGTCGCTGAATACGTTCCGCTACTGTATTTGTTTG
This sequence comes from Colwellia sp. BRX10-9, assembly GCF_014077405.1. Classification (NCBI taxonomy): domain Bacteria; kingdom Pseudomonadati; phylum Pseudomonadota; class Gammaproteobacteria; order Alteromonadales; family Colwelliaceae; genus Colwellia; species Colwellia sp. BRX10-9. The sequence goes on from NZ_JACGVV010000016.1 coordinate 2,474, forward strand.
CTTAGTTATTTCAGTAACCTGTTCACTAAAATTACCGAGTTGACTGGCTGTAACCACTAAGCGTTTTTCATGCACTAGCCATTCGCTGGCGTCGGCTTGTATCTGTTGTGTGGCAAAATTAATTTTTTTCGCCCAGCGCTTACTTAACTGCGACAACTTATAAGTAGGAATATCACCAATATGTTGAGCAATTTCGCTTTGCCAATCGATATCTAATGATTGGGCAATATTAGCAAACTGTTGAGCAACTTTAATGTCACCTTGAACATCAAGTTTCTCTTGCTTGATTAACTCTGTAATTTGTTGCTCTTTCTTTAGTTCACGTAAGGTTTTTATACTCGTATTTATTGTACAGTCGCTACGTTCAGTTAGGCCAGTCACTAACACTTTGTTGTTATTAACAGAGAAACTTAGTGGAAAACCTAACTCAGATAATAAAATGGTCAATGTTTTTTGTTCTAAGGTCTGCAAAACACTGGCACCCTTAACACTGATTGCGAGTGCCTGATTAAAGGCAAACTCTACGGTTGAACAAAGCGTTTGTTGAAACATTAACTGACTACTGAAGTTTGTCACGATTAAAATTTATACCCTTTGTGCAGAGCAACAACACCACCGGTAAGGTTTTTGAAACTTGTCTGTTCAAAACCCGCCGAATCCATCATTTCTTTTAATGTTTCTTGATCAGGGTGCATGCGAATAGACTCGGCTAAATATTGATAGCTATCACCATCTTTAGCCACTAATTCGCCCATTTTAGGAAGAATATTAAAAGAATAAAAGTCGTAAGCCTTACTGATTAACTGATGTTCTGGTTTTGAAAACTCTAGCACCAATAAACGACCACCGGGTTTTAATACGCGGTAAATAGACCTTAGCGCCATATCTTTGTCCGTAACGTTACGTAAACCAAAAGCTATGGTGACAATATCAAAGGTATTGTCTTCAAAGGGTAAGTATTGTGCATTGGCTTGTACGTATTCAATATTTTGTACTAAACCTTTGTCACGTAACTTATCTCGACCAACATTGAGCATAGAGCTATTAATATCAGCAAGAATAACCTTACCTTCACGACCAACTAGCTGTGAAAATTTTGCGGTTAAATCGCCAGTACCACCGGCTAAATCTAGTACTTTGTTACCAGGACGTACGCCACTAGCATCTATGGTGAAGCGTTTCCAAAGGCGATGAATACCAAAAGACATTAGGTCATTCATCACATCATATTGCGCGGCGACAGAGTGAAATACACTGGCAACCTTTGACTCTTTCTCGTTTTTATCTACCGTTTGAAAGCCAAAATGTGTGGTGTTGTCACTTGAAGAATTTGATCCATTTTCTTGATGATTATCTTGTTGAGCGGCCATCTAACATTCACTTATCACTAAAATTACTGACAGTTTACCGTATTTTTTCGCAATTATTAACACTTGAAATCAAGTGGTGGGGTTTTTTATTAAATGGACTGTGCTGGTTAAACTTTATCCACTAATTAATATGCTGTATTATGGTTATTATTATTGTTATATACGGCGATGTTATGAAATTTTATTTAGGGGTCGTGATGACTTTATTACTGGGGTGTCAGCAAACATCAGCACCACTAACCGCTAAAAATAGCAGCGAACAAGTTATTATAAAAAAAATTGTTTGTCGTCAGTCAACGATACCACCACTTAAGAACACGCAAAAGTTAAAAGAGCGGTTAATTGCCAATGGTAAAATTGATGGCTCATTATCTAATGAAGAAATAGAGCATGCAGTTAATAACTATATTCGTAAGAAAAACGCGGCTTTGAAAAACTGTGCTAAATAACAAGTTACACAAGGAAAACTCATGAAGATACCCTATCTATTAGCTTTGTTGGTCTTGATAAGTCAGCTGCCTTTACGAGCAGAAAATATTGATGATATAAAACGTTTTTCAAAAAGTGCACCAGCAGATGCTGGTGTTATTAACAAAGAGCGTATTCTCTATTGGTTAGAAAAAAGAGGCGAATTGTCAATAAACGCCACTGACCAACAAAAAAAACAAGCACTGTCTAACTATCTGATAAAAAAGTCATTTCAACCTAAAGTTTTGCCTCAGGCCTTATCAAAAAAAGTGGTAGCCGCTGAACGTTTTAGTAGTGGAGAACGCCGTGAAAAGATGGGCTTCAATAGTCAATTGAAAAAAACGCAAATAGCCCATTATTTATTACAAGAAACAGCGGATACTGACGTTGAAACCACGGTTAATATTTTAGCGATACTGATCGATTTTAATGATTTAAAGCATAACGATAATGGTTTGTCAGCGAATGATACCGATATGTTTTATGCGAATTATTCGCCTGCTCATTATAATGAGCTCTTATTTTCTACGAGTGGATTTGATGGTCCATCAGGACAAAATATTGAATCGGCTTATCAATATTATCAACATGAGTCTGGTCAGAAATTCTTTTTTACCGGCCAAGTTAAGGGCTGGGTGACTGCAGAGAATAATGCCAGTTATTATGGTAGTAACGACGAAGAAACCGAAAATGATCAAAATGTTAAGGCGCTTGTTGTTGAAGCAGTTACACAACTTGTTGCTAATGGTTTAGATTTATCCCCTTACGACAAAACTGATTTATTTGATTTTGACGGAGACGGAAATGTTAATGAACCTGACGGTATTATTGATCATATTATGCTTTTCCATGCGAGTATCGGTGAGGAAGCCGGTGGTGGTAATTTAGCCGAAGATGCTATTTGGTCACATCGAAGTTTTGTGCTCAATGATGCGGGTGATCAACCAGCCACTATTCCTGGCTCTGAGATAAAAGCGTTTGGTTATACCATTAATCCGATTGATGCGGCTCCGGGCGTTGTTGTCCATGAATTTGGTCATGATTTAGGTTTACTTGACGAATATGATATCGATAGTAGTGATATTGGGGCGCCCGTTTCAGAATGGTCAGTTATGGCTTCTGGTACTTGGCTGGGCTCTCCAGCAGGAACTCGCCCATCTGCTTTTAGTCCTTTGGCCCGTGATTATCTACAGGAGCGTTATCAAGGCAACTGGATAACTCAACGGCAAGTTGATTTTGCGACATTAAACAATGAGAGTATCTCCTTGGTTAGTACCGTTGATCATACTGCGGTTAACCAGATTAAGGTGAACTTACCGCCCTCTGTATTAGATTTTCCAGCAGCTTACGCGGGAGAATATCAATTTTATTCTAATAAGGGTGATATGTTGGAAAACAGTATGTCGTTCTCAGTCGACCTGCCAGCAGGTACCCCGACATTGTCGATGAAAGCGCGCTGGGAAATAGAACAAGACTATGATTACCTGCAGGTATTAGTAAACGACACCGTGATTAAGGGAAATCACAGCCAAAATAGCAATCCATATTACCCCAGCATAGGTGAATATATCAGCGGAAATTCAGCGGATATTGCCAATGCAGAAGGTGATTTAAAATGGACTGATTTAACCTTTGATCTTGCTAGCTTTGCTGGACAAAGTGTTGTCATTAAAATTAATTATGTTACCGATCAAGCGGAAGGGGGTTATGGCTTTGTCGCAGATGAAATCAAAGTATTCAATGGTGCGAGTGAGATCTTTGCTATCGATGGCGAAGTAGAAAATCAAGCTACACTTGCGGGCTTTAGCCGTTTAGCTGATAAAATTGCCGGTTTACCCCATTACTATTATGTTCAATTACGCAGTCATACCAGTGTTGATAGTCGCTTAAAAAATATCGGCTATGATGCGGGCGTTTTGCTTTGGTATCGTAATGAAAATATTGCTGATAATAAGGTAGACGAGCATGCTGGCCAGTTATTTATCGGTGTGGTTGATGCGGATCAAAACTTAGTAAAGGCGTCTAATGGCAGTAACAGAAATTCGGCATATCAGATACACGACGCGGCATTTAGTTTATACGACCAACAACCTTTTAACGGTGATGTGCATAATGTTGCAAAGAGTTTCTTTAGCGATTCCAATGATTACTCTTCGCCAAGTCAACCTGAGTCTGGTGTTATCCTACCCAAACTCGACTTTAGCATGAAGGTCGACTTGCAAAGCTCTGATAGTACTTCGGCAACCGTAACACTTTCAAGCTCTTCGGAAGCGTCCGATTTAAGCGTTTCATTTTCTCATTCAGCGAATGATTTAGTGGTGACTTTTACTTCAATGCCAGTAGGGGGCGATTCACAATATAGTTATGCTTGGGATTTTGATGATAATAGTACCAGCAACATACAAAACCCTAATCACACTTTTTCTCAGGCTGGTACCTATAGTGTTGAATTAACGGTAATGGATAGCACAGGCCTTAGCGTTAAAACGACCAAGAGCATCACGGTTAGTAAAGCACCTGCTGTTGTTGTTACAGCACCAGCAAAAGTGAAAACCTCAGGTGGAGGAGCAATAAGCTTTGGTTTATTTTTGAGTTTGTGTTTATTGAGAATAATAAGAAAGTAATTTAGGCTTTTCGTTTTTGCTTAGTTGTTTTATTTCTATATAAAGCAGCTTAAGCATTGGTAAAGTATTCGCGATCGCCCATCCAACGCTGAATAATCGCTTGGGCATTTTGTGGGTGTTTTTTCCAAATAAGATAAGCATGTTGCTGTACTTCTGGAATTAAATGCGCATCTCTGAGCAAGTCTGCTATTTTTAGATCGGCGAGACCCGTTTGCTTGGTACCTAAAAATTCACCTGGACCTCGTATTTCTAAGTCTTTTTGTGCGATAACAAAGCCGTCATTACTTTCACGTAATACCGCTAAGCGTTTGGTTGCGGTTTTAGAGAGTGGGCTTTTATACATTAAGACACAATGTGAAGCGACTGTCCCTCTTCCTACACGACCACGTAGCTGATGGAGTTGCGCCAAGCCTAACCGTTCAGGGTTTTCAATGACCATTAAGCTGGAATTGGGGACATCAACACCGACCTCAATAACGGTTGTCGCCACCAATAAGTCTAGTTCGCCTTTTTTAAACGTTTCCATTACTGACTGTTTTTCAGCGGCTTTCATTCTTCCGTGTATCAAACCAATTTTTAATTCTGTTAGTTGCTCTTGTAAATACACCGCCGTATCTTCTGCTGCTTGGCATTGTAATACTTCAGACTCTTCAATTAATGTACACACCCAATAAGCTTGTCGATTGTCTTCTACACAGCCTTTTCGAATGCGTTCAACTACATCTTCACGGCGTGTGTCAGGTAAGGCGATGGTATTTATCGGGGTTCTTCCTGGGGGAAGTTCATCAATAATAGAGGTGTCTAAATCGGCATAGGCAGTCATGGCTAACGTGCGAGGGATCGGAGTTGCTGTCATAATCAATTGATGCGGATAATTACCCTCAAAAGCGCCTTTCTCGCGCAGTGATAAACGCTGATGTACACCAAAGCGATGTTGTTCATCAATAATAATCAGTGTTAAATTATGAAAGATAACTTTATCTTGAAATAAAGCATGGGTACCGACAATCATCTGCATACTACCATTTTCGATATGCTCTAGTGCGCTACGTCTTGCTTTTGCCTTCGTTTTTCCAGCTAGCCAGCCGACGCTGATATCAAGCGGTTCAAACCAGTTTTTAAAATTAAGGGCATGTTGTTCTGCTAATATTTCTGTTGGCGCCATTAAGGCAACCTGAAAGCCTTTACTGATAGCAGTGAGTGCCGCAAGTGCCGCAACTAAGGTTTTTCCTGAACCCACATCACCTTGTACTAAGCGCATCATTGGCTGAGTTTTCATCAGGTCCTGACGAATTTCTTGTACCACTCTTACTTGAGCATTGGTGGGTGAAAAAGGTAATGAGGCTAAAAACTTATCACTGAGTACTTTATCATCGATTAAAGATATTGAACGATGAGCATCACTAGACTGGCGTAATTTCAGCATACTTAAATTATGCGCCAATAATTCTTCTTTTATTAATCGTAACTGTGCTGGATGCTTACCCTCTTCCAACTGTATTACTGACGTTTCAGGGGGCGGACGATGAATAAGCGCCAAAGCTTGCGCAAGAGAATAATTTTGCAAATTAAACTCCTCAGGTAATAACTCTTCAACTTGGCCTCGTTCTAATCTAATTAACGCTTGCTCGGTTAAGTTACGTAAAGTTATTTGTCGTAAGCCTTCAGTCGTTGGGTAAACAGGGGTTAGTGTTTCTTCTACCTCGGTTAAAGCTTGGTCTTCATCAAGGGATTTATACTCAGGATGAATTATTTCAAAACCACGAGCGCCACGTTTAATTTCACCATAACAGCGAATGTTCAGCCCTAATGCTAAGCTATTTTTTTGTGCAGCGCTAAAGCGAAAAAAACGTAAGTTTACGGTTCCTGAAGCATCTTGAACGGTAACCAGTAACATACGTCCCTTGCCATTAATGATTTGGCTACCGGTGATTTCACCAATAATATTAGTGAAAACGCCAGGGAAACAGTCTCGTATTGCGGTAACACGAGTCCGGTCTTCATAACGATTGGGTAAATGAAAAAGTAAATCTTGTAGTGAGCGCAAGCCAACTTTTTCAAGTTTTTCTGCCATGCTTGGACCAACACCTTTTAAGCTGGTGATGGCTATTTGTGCGAGTTTGGCTAGCCCTTTTGACACTAAGTTATTGTCCTTTTATCATATAGTCAAATCACCTAAACGGCATATTTAAGGGCTTAGCTATAAAATTTCAGCAATGCTGTCGATTAATTATCTAATGCTTTCCAAGCCGCTTGAGTCATTTGCATCTGTTCCCACCATGATTCAGAGGCAATGATTTGTCCCTCTTCATCAATCACAGGATAAGGTAATCCCTTACGTTTGCATGCCTCGGCAAATATAGGATGTCCACCTTCAAATAAGAAACGCTGACGGCGATTATCATCAATTCGAGCGGTGTCATACATTCCAGCTAATTGACGCTGACGTTGCGCTTCATACAAAACCACAGAAGAGGCGACAGAAACGTTTAACGATTGCACCATGCCAACCATAGGAATAACAATATCTTGATCGGCCATTGCAAGTGCAATATCTGAAGCACCAAACTTTTCTTGGCCTAAAATAATAGCCGTTGGTTTGGTGTAATCTATCTCACGAAAATCTACAGCGCTATCAGAAAGGTTGGTCACTAAAATTTGCATGCCTTGCTTTTTTAATTCATCAATAGCATCTTTAGTTGTCGTGTAGTTGTGCACATCAATCCAGTTTTGACTTCCCGCAGCACTGCCGCCACGTACTTCCATTTCATCACTTTTCCAGATGGCATGTACATCACTAACGCCAACAGCATCGGCGGTGCGAACAACTGCGGCAAGGTTATGTGACTTATGAACACCTTCCATACAAACAGTTAAATCTGGTTGGCGTTTATCGAGCATCGCGTTTATTCTTTTTAATCTTTCAGGAGTCATTACACTTCACATCTACACTTTATGGTTCATCATCTAAAAATCGCTAAACAAATTTTTTATACGAGATTGCTTACATATTTTTGACGATTTGCTCTTAAATCTAACGGTTAGGTGCAACCATTAAATTTAAGGAGGGAAAATATACTTTACAGTTAACAGCGAAAATTAGCCGACGTTAGGTAATTCCATCACGCCATCTATTTCAATTAATACGTCTTTGGGTAAACGAGAAACTTGTACCGCAGCGCGTGCTGGGTAGGGTTGTTGAAAATATTGGCTCATTACTTCGTTTACTGTTGCAAAGTTGGCGAGATCCATCATGAAAATGTTTACCTTCACCATATCGTTAATATTACCGCCTGCGGCTTCACATACCGCAACTAAGTTCTTAAATACCTGATTAGTTTGCTCGGTAAAGTCTTCAGAAACAACAGTCATCGTCTCTGGAATAAGAGGGATCTGACCTGAAAGGTAAACGGTATTATTAACTTTTACCGCTTGGCTGTATGTGCCGATTGCACTGGGTGCGTTATCTGTACTGATAATTGTTTTCATAGTAATTCCTACATGGTAATTTTGTTAAAGACGATTGACTACTTATTGCGCACAACACGCTGAACATCAATCATCACTTTTATTTTTCGAATAATATCGGCTAAATGAACGCGGTCACGACAGGTTATCTCCATGTCAATCGCATATAGTCCCGAGTCTTTTTCACCAGAATTTAGCGCATGAACATTGGATTCACACTTAGCAATAACATTGGTCAATGCGGCGAGTGCACCTTGATGATTCATTATTTCAATACGTAATTTTGCAATGAAGTCTCGGTTAATATCACTGTCCCATTTTACTGGAAATAAGCTACCTTGTTCATGGTTTTTAATGTTACGACAACCTTGTTGATGCACCATTAAACCTTTACCAGGACTCAAGTAAGCTAATATAGCGTCTCCTGGAATAGGACGGCAACATTTTCCGTAACTGACCAACATACCTTCGCTGCCTTTGATTGGCATTTTGGTTTTACTGTTTGGATCGGCGAAGCCACTTTCTGCACTATCTATAGTAAATTCATCGGTTAATCGTCTAGCAATACCTATGCTTAACGCATTACCTAAGCCAATATTGACGAGTAGGCCATCAAGACTGGTATTACCGGTCTCCTTAACAACCTGATCAATTTTTGCTTGGTCAATGTCTTCGATATGGACTTTACCTAAGGCATGACTTAATAAACGTCGTCCTAAACCATAAGATTCTGTTTGCTCTTGTGAACGTAAATAAGTACGAATTTGTAAGCGTGCTTTAGCAGTAACAACAAAGTTTAACCAAGTGGCATTCGGTCGAGCGGCAGAAGAAGTTATAACTTCAATGGTTTGCCCTGAATCAATAGCTCGACTTAGTGGATAAGGTTTACGATCGACCTTAACCCCGACACATGAATTACCAACATCAGTGTGAACAGCATAAGCAAAATCGACAGCAGTTGCGCCCATCGGCAATTCAATAATACGTCCGTCTGGGGTAAATACATAAATTTCTTCAGGAAATAAGTCTGACTTTACGTTCTCAATAAATTCAAATGAACTACCAGCACTTTGTTGTAATTCTAATAAACTTTGCATCCAACGACGAGCTTTCATTTGAGCTGTGGTGCCACTCTTGTCGCCGTCTTGTTTGTACAACCAGTGAGCGGCTACCCCTTTGTCTGCCATTTGATCCATATCTTGTGTACGAATTTGAATTTCAACAGGGATGCCATGTGGACCAATCAGTGAAGTATGCAGCGATTGATAACCATTTGTTTTGGGAATAGCGATATAATCTTTAAAGCGGCTTTCAATTGGTTTGAATAAGTTATGCACAGCGCCAAGTGTTCGGTAACAATTATCGATCTTATTCTCTACGATGACACGAAAAGCGTAAATGTCCATGACTTCATTGAACATTAATTCTTTATTGAGCATTTTACGATAGATAGAATAAAGGTGCTTTTCTCGGCCAATAACTTGCGCTTCAATCCCACTTTCTTTAAGACGAGCCGCAATTTCTTCTTGAATGTTATTAATAATTTCTTTGCGATTACCACGGGCTTTTTTTACCGCTGACTTTAACGCACGTGCGCGCATCGGGTAAAGGGCTTCAAAACCTAAAACTTCTAATTCACTTTTAATATCGTGAATACCCAAACGGTTAGCAATGGGGGCGTAAATTTCTAATGTTTCACGGGCAATACGTCGACGTTTATCTGGACGTAAAGATTCGAGCGTGCGCATGTTGTGTGTGCGGTCGGCAAGTTTAATCAGAATTACGCGTATGTCTTGCACCATGGCAAGTATCATTTTACGGAAGTTTTCCGCTTGCATCTCTTCTTTGTTATCAAACTTTAATTTATCAAGCTTACTGACACCCTCAACTAACTCAGCAACGGTATAGCCAAATAATTCGGCTAATTCGTCTTTAGTTACCGGAGTATCCTCAATAACATCATGGAGTAATGCCGCCATTAAGGTTTCATGGTCAAGGTGCATTTTTGCTAGGTTTAAAGCAACGGCTACCGGATGAGTAATATAAGGCTCACCGCTTGAACGCATTTGTCCTTCATGCGCTTCACGCGCAACAAGGTAAGCTTGCTTTAATAAGTCAATTTGTACTTTAGAAAGATAGCTTGAAACAAGTTCTTTTAATGGTTCAAAAAGGTACACGCATTGAATCCTTGATGATTAAGCTGAACGGTCTTATTACCGCCAGTCAAAGCTTTGAGTCAGCATAACACAATACGTTATTCGTTAAATACTGACAATAAAAAACGCGTATCATTAACAATGATTACGCGTTTAGTTTATATCTCGTCGCTATAAGGCGACAAAAGATTTTATAGCTGTGGCTGAGCGCCACCAACAATGGCTGCAACAGCAGCAAGTTCTGCAGAGTCTTGCTGAACTTGTTCATGACGGTCGCTATTGTTCATTACTTCAGTAGTGATTAAACCGGCTTCAATTTCACGTAAAGCTATAACGGTAGGCTTGTCATTTTCAGGGTCAACTAAAGGATCTTTACCACCTGTGGCAATTTGACGAGCACGACGTGATGCGATTAACACCAAGTCAAAACGATTGCCTACTTTTTCTACAGCACCTTCAACAGTTACGCGAGCCATTTGGTCACTCCAACTTAAAATTTATAAAATAGTGCCGTAGTTTACTGAGCTACAGGCGATTAAGCAAGGTATATACCTATACTAGGTGAAAATACAGTAGAAATATTAGTCTTTTAATAATTCATCGAACATCAACTGATGCGTTATCGCTTGTTGCTGACATTTTAGGCGTTGGTTATTAACGATGGTGGTTAAGTCGCTTAGCGCCTGAGTAAAGTCGTTATTAACAATAATGTAGTCAAACTCAGTGTAGTGCGAGCATTCTGCTTTTGCTTGTGCCATACGAGATTTAATGGTGGCATCGCTATCTTGTCCGCGTTTTTTTAAACGGTTTTCAAGTTCTGCTTTTGAAGGCGGACTAATAAAAATTGTGGTGACACTGGGTTGTTTTATCCGTACTTGCTTGGCGCCTTGCCAGTCGATATCAAGAAAAACATCAATACCTTGTGCAAGTTGTTTATCTATCGCCGATGCTGAGGTGCCATAATAGTTACCAAAAACTTCAGCATACTCATAAAACTCATTTTGTTTAATCTGCTTTTGAAATTGCTCAACATTAATAAAATGGTAATGTTCAGCGTTATTTTCACCCGGACGAGGTGCTCGTGTGGTGTGAGAAACTGACACTTGCATCGGTCTTGCCGACTCTTGAGATAATAAGGCTTTAATTAAACTAGATTTTCCTGCACCGCTAGGTGCGGAAAGAATAAATAAATTACCGGGAGTTGTCACAATATTGCCTTATAAAAGAGGTGAAAAATAAATAATGTTTATTATAACGAATTGATGGGGTATTTCATCTCTAAACTTGCTTACCGATAGCAAGAGCAGCATTGTTAATAAAAAAGCCAGCTTTTTAGCTGGCTTTATATTTTCATTAACAGGTCAGTTGATTAAACCAAAAGGTTTAACTTTCCCAGTTTAAGATAACTTTACCAGAAAGGCCTGAACGCATGGTATCAAAGCCTTTTTGAAAATCATCAATATCAAAATGATGAGTAATAATCGGTGATAAGTCTAAACCTGACTGAATTAAGCTCGCCATTTTGTACCAAGTCTCAAACATTTCACGACCGTAAATACCTTTAATTGTTAAGCCTTTAAAAATAACTTGGCTCCAATCAATGGCCATATCTTGACCAGGAATACCGAGCATAGCGATTTTGCCGCCGTTATTCATGTTTTCTAACATAGCTTTAAAGGCCATAGGTACGCCCGACATTTCCATGCCAACGTCAAAGCCTTCAGTCATCCCTAGTTCGGTCATCACATCAGTTAAACTTTCTTTACTGACATTAACCGCTCGAGTGGCGCCCATTTTTCGGGCCAAATCTAAGCGATATTCATTAATGTCAGTAATAACAACATGGCGCGCACCTACATGTTTAGCGACGGCTGCTGCCATAATGCCAATAGGACCTGCGCCAGTAATAAGTACATCTTCACCGACCAAATCAAAAGACAAAGCCGTATGAACAGCATTGCCAAAAGGGTCGAATATCGCAGCTAAATCGTCAGATATTTCATCGGGTAATTTAAACGCATTATAAGCAGGGATCACTAAATATTCAGCAAATGAGCCTTCTCGGTTAACACCGACACCGACAGTATTTCGGCATAAATGTGTACGACCACCGCGACAATTTCGGCAATGACCACAGGTAATATGCCCTTCGCCAGACACCCGGTCACCTAAAGCAAAGCCTTTGACTTCTTGACCAATACCGACCACTTCGCCCGCATACTCATGCCCGACTACCATAGGAACGGGAATGGTTTTTTGTGCCCATTCGTCCCAGTTGTAAATATGAATGTCGGTGCCACAAATAGCGGTTTTTTTAATTTTAATTAATAAATCATTATGACCAAGTTGTGGTTTTTCACTCTCAGTCATCCAAATGCCGGGTTCGGCTTTTAACTTTGCTAATGCTTTCATGATATTTCCTTTAATCCTAGCCTTAACCAATAATGTTCATTGCTTTGCCAATACGAATAAAGGCAGAAATGGCTTTATCAAGTTGCTCTTGGGTATGAGCGGCTGAGATTTGAGTTCGAATACGTGCTTGCCCTTTAGGGACTACTGGGAATGAAAAGCCAATCACGTAGATACCTTCCGCTAATAAGCGGCTCGCCATTTCACTAGCTACTTTTGCGTCGCCTAACATCACTGGGATAATCGCGTGATCAGCGCCCGCACAGGTAAAACCAGCAGCTTCCATATTCGTGCGAAAGTAACGGGCATTATCTTTTAATGTTTTACGTAATTTGCCACCCTCGGCTAATAAATCAATCACAGTAATTGACGCATTAACAATAGCGGGTGCTAACGAATTAGAAAATAAGTAAGGACGTGAACGTTGACGTAACCATTCAATCGTTTCTTTTTTACCTGAGGTGTAACCACCTGAAGCGCCACCCATAGCTTTACCTAGTGTGCCGGTTATAATATCAACACGGCCCATTACATCACAATATTCGTGGCTACCTCGGCCTTCTTCACCGACAAACCCGACAGCGTGCGAGTCATCAACCATCACTAAAGCATTATATTTATCAGCTAAATCACACACTGCTTTTAAGTTAGCGATAACGCCGTCCATCGAAAATACGCCATCGGTAGCAATTAATTTAAAACGTGCACCAGCGGCATCAGCTGCAATGAGTTGTTGTTCTAAATCGCTGGCGTCATTGTTAGCGTAACGGTAACGTTTTGCTTTACATAAACGCACACCATCAATAATTGAAGCATGGTTTAATGAGTCACTGATAATCGCATCTTCGGCGCCCAATAAGGTTTCAAATAATCCGGCATTAGCATCAAAACATGAAGAATAAAGGATAGTATCTTCCATGCCTAAAAAGTGACTTAATTTTGCTTCTAGTGTTTTGTGAATATCTTGGGTACCACAAATAAAGCGTACCGATGCCATACCAAAACCATGCTCGTCTAAGCCTGCTTTTGCTGCGGCGATAAGCTCAGGATGATTAGCCAAACCTAAGTAATTGTTAGCACAAAAGTTGACTACCGCTTCACCACTAGCTACTGCAATGTTCGGTTGTTGTGCTGTGGTAATAACACGTTCGGCTTTATATAAACCGTCTTCTTTAACTTGCTCAATTTGATCATTTAAATGTGCATAAAAACTTGCGTTGTTTGAAGAGTCGTTCACAACAATTCCTTATTAATAGGTTTGGATAATAATAGTATTATTATCCTAGACGAAGATTGAAAAAAGTGACACTAGTTAATTTTATGGTTATTTGATTAGTTAAATTGACATGTGACACTATCAAAATGACTATTGTTAGTGTCTAATTGGTTTTATTAATGGTTGACGGGTATAAATGATGATTACAGAAAAAGATGAAGAGCTACTCGCTATTTTACGATGCAACGCCCGAGCAAGTGTTTCTGACATTGCTAGAGCGACTGGCGTATCTCGCACAGCGATACAAAATCGTCTAACTAAGTTAGAAAATAGTGGTGTAATAAAAGCCTACAGTATTGTTTTAGGTAGTGAATATAGTAATCAGTTAATTTCGGCAAATGTATCACTAAAAGTAAATCCTAATCTTAGGCGAAATATTTGTATCGCGTTAAGAAAAATACACAATATTAGTCATATCTACTCTATTAGCGGTCAATATGATTTGTTAGCGACCATTCAGGCACAAACATTAAAAAAGTTAAATGAAATTCTTAATATAGTTTGTTCGCTAGAAGGGGTCGAACGGACAAACTCTTCTATTATCCTAGATACTGTTTTTGAAAAATAAAGCGTATTTACTGATCAGTTCAAAGTGGTGTTTAGCCATGAAGTCAGGTTGATTGCTAGGTACTTATTGCGGCGTAATAAGTTATGCCCTTGGTCAACGCCTTGAAAAATTTGGCTGGTAGAGTGACGGTCGCCATTCCATGAAAATAGCTCTTGGGCGGTTAAAAAACTATCGGCATGATGCGCTGAACTGACGAAATAAGCAGGAATATCAATTAAGTTTTTATAATGCTCTTTTTCCATATGATCCATAATCGGCGAAAGTATAACAAAGCTATTAATGCGAATTTTTTCTGCTAAGCGTACCGCTTCATTGACTGAGCAACCGCTGGCAACCAGTGAGATAGGTTGTTGCTCGCCAATTTTACTGCGCAAATAATTATAAGCCGCCAGAACATCTTTTTCCCAATACGAGGTCAGCATGGCAACTTCAGCTTGGTAGCTAACAATATCTTTTACTTGGTATTTTATCGTTTGGTGAGAAAAATCTTCAGATTCGCTTGCGCCATAGCCTCTAAAGTCAATGGCTAGTGCATTAATACCTTGCTCGGCTAGTAATTCACCCAGTACATTATAGCTTTCGCTACTGTGGGAGCAGTCATGGAGTAATAATACACCGCCACCAAGCGCGTCTCCGAGATAATAATTAGCCGATAAGACAAAATCGTCGTCAGCGAGAAACTTTACTTTTTGCGGCGTATCTTTTTTATTTACTTGGCTAACATCTACTTGATTATATGTTGGTTCTTCATATTCTTGTGCGGATAATAAAGGCGCTAGTAGTATAATGCTGACCATGGCGAACCCATGGTTGAATATGTTCTTGATGAAATGAAATTTGCTCATTTTCCTGCACTACTATTTTAGTTCCTTTAATATCACGACGATAACAAACTCCATCGGCTTTGGGTATTTTTATTGTTTGCTTAAGTCGCTATACTGCGTTTATCAACAACTAAAGAGTTTTTTCTGTGCGTTATCAATTATCTTTAATGTTATATCGACTTGTTTTTCTTTGCTTACTCCCGATCGTTTGGTTGTTACTTCAGTTTCGCTCAGTAAAACAAAAAGCTTATCGACAACGAATCAGCGAACGTTTGGGTTTTTTACCTCGAGAATTTAAAGCGGGTGGCATTATCGTTCATGCGGCGAGTGTCGGTGAAGTTATTGCTCTAAAGAGTTTTATCAGCCAACTGCTAGAAACAAAACCTCATCGTGTTGTCACTGTCACTACTTTTACTCCAACGGGTTCAGAGCAAGTTAAAAAATTGTTTGGGGAACGTGTTCAACATTGTTATTTACCCCTAGATAGTACCTTTTGTGTGGCAGCATTTTTAAATAAATTGAAACCACAGGCGATGGTTTTTATGGAAACTGAGTTGTGGCCAAACTTAATCGCGCAAAGTGCAGATCAAGGAATAAAATTGTTATTGATTAATGGCCGCTTATCACAAAAATCGATGAACAATTATCGCAAGCTAGCTTGGTTAATCACACCGACAATTAACCGTTTTGATAAAGTGTTATGTCAAAGCCAAGTGAACTATGAGCACTTTTTAGCCTTAGGTGCCGATGCTGCTCGCTGCAAGGTTTCTGGAAATGTGAAGTTTGACATCAGTGTTAATCAAACAATAAAAGATAAGCGGCAAGAGCTGGCTGAATTTGTGGTAACCGAACGATTAATCTGGGTTGTTGCTAGCACTCATAAAGGGGATGAAAGTCTTGCGTTAAATGCGTTTGCTGAATTACTAAAAAGCTTGCCACAATTACTACTCATTATTGTACCGCGCCATCCAGAGCGCTTTAATGATGTCGCATCATTATGTGTAGCGCAAGGTTATAATATTGCCCGTCGCAGCACTCAAGAAAAAGTAACTCGTGATAAACAAGTTTGGTTACTCGATAGTTTAGGGGAGCTGTTACCGACGTGTGCTTTAGCTAGCGTTGTAACTATGGGGGGCAGTTTTTCGGATATCGGTGGGCATAATCCCCTTGAACCTGCGCTATTTAAAAAACCGATTGTCGTTGGCCCTAATATGAGTAATTTTGTTGAGGTTATGCAGCAACTCGTTGCTGAAAAAGGCATTGTTCAGCTCACTGACCAAGACAGTGCGAAGATGACTGATGAACTAAGTAAAATCATTGCTGATATTTTGTTATCAGAAAAAACGCAGCAAACATTGGGAGAAAATGCTTACCGCGTGGTAACACAAAACCAAGGAGCTAGTGCCCGAAGTGTAAAACAATTATTGACGTTACTTTAGTTTAATTAAGTTGTGCTTCAAATGTTAAAAATACACTGCCCATTTGCTGGTCCGCCAAAGGAGAGTTTGGTGTGTCTTCTTTGTGCTCAGCAACTAATAAATATCGACCTGCAGCGTTCGGTGTGAAGGTAATTTCACCTTTTTCATTTGAGAGCAAAGTTAACGTTTGCGGGTTATTGCGGTAACGTGCGCCGTCGGCGGTAATTTCTACGGCAACATCTTTTTGTGCCTTACCATTAAATAAAAATTTGAAAGTCACTTTTTCATTTTCAGCAATATCTGATGGATGAGTAACCGGTAGCAATTCTAATAATTTACCTTCGGTTTTAAAGTTATCACTCGGTGCATTTAAAGTGACATAACTCTCTATTCTTGCATAACGATAAGTGGTTTTGATCGCTGTAGCTTCGGTTGGTAATTTGCCGGCTAGTTCTGTCTTATTAGCTGATAGTCTTTTATGCTCGCCGTCGATAGTATAAGAGGTGATAAAGCTAGCCTCACTGTTATTGGTGATTTTATAGGTCCCAGGATCTTTTAAGAAGTAATCAATGACACTTTTTCTATGGCCTTTATAGCTTGACGACGCTCTTGATGGCTTGCCATTAGGGGTAATAATTCTCACTAAATCTGCCCCCATAGCTTTATCAACATTAAAGGTTTCATTTGATGCAGTTATATCAACCATTATCCATTCGCCTTGTTCAGCAGACAAATTAAAGTGGCTTGGTAAAACCCAGCGAGAATGAGCGAAAGCTTGTGTACTAATGGCACAGGTTAAGGTGAACGCGATTATTTTTTTTAAAGTCATTTTATATTCCAAGTCTAGTGTTTACGTTTTTGAGTTAAGGGGATGAATACGTTTATTTCGGTAGCACAGTGAATTTTATTTCATCAGTTTCATGGCTTGCCGCTAAAGTAAATGTTGATTTTATGTTATTTAATACAAATGGTTGGCGCAAAATGGCTCGTCCACCGTTTTCTCTGACTACTTCAATAAATAAAGTATATTGTCCTTTTATTAGTGACTTTTTCTGATCATCTTCGGCCAAGAAAGTCAGAGGATATTTGCCTGCTGCGCGAGTCGCAGAAGTTATACCATCAACAAAGTCAGCATCTTTTTTACCGACCTTACGCCACCATCGTCGAATGTCCTTTAACCATTTCGTTTTTTCTCGCCAAAGTAATAAGGTACGTACTGGTTTTCCTTGTGAGTTTTCAATCCAGCTCGCAACATAGGGCGGATGATACTCGCCGAGTTGCTGCTTTAAAGTCAGTTCAAGCTCTAATTGTGCTGGCGCTGAGTTGCTCGGATTGGCAACGGCATTAAAATTTATCAAGCTTAATAAAATAAGTGATAACCCGATTTTGTTTATCTTCATATAAATTCCTTTTGTGCTCACTCAAGTAGAGAGCGTTGTTCATGCTAATTGATTTAAATCCACCAGATAGCGGTAGAAATCATGGCGACAGTCACGGTTAAACTTACCGTTAAGGTACGATTAAATCGTCTTTGTGGCATGGCTAAAATAAAGCCACTTAGGGCAAATAGGATGCAAAGTAAACTGGTTATATCAATAATCCACCCCCAAAAAACACTGGTATTTCTTCCCTTATGTAAATCGTTCATTAGCGCCCACCAACCGTAGTCAGTTTCTTCAAAAAACAACTCTCCACTGACTAAATCGAGGGTAATAGCGGTATTTTTTCCTGCCCGTTTTATACTGAAAAATAATTCGTCCTGGCTACTTTCGAGGATCGTGTTGTTTAACGATACCGACAATTTTTGCTCAATAGCTGTCGAAACATTAACAATTTGTAGTGGTGTTAACGGCGGATTTTTAATCATAGACAAATCAATCATTAATGCTCTTTCTACAATGTCAGCTTTGCTGTCACGAAACCATTCGGGATGATTGAGGGTAATGCCGGTTACTGAAAAAAAGAGCAGTAAGCTCAACAATGCCATCGACACATAGACATGAATCAGACGAGAAAAACTTAAGGTACTTTTATTTATTTGCATAGCAGGTGTCAGGGTCTTTAATTTATTAATGGGTAACAAATAACTATTTGTTACCCATTATTTTTAGTCAATTTAGAATGATATCTGTGCGGCTAATCGGTAGCTAATTCCGTCGCCTGCGGTAACGCTAGATATACCACCACCAGCAAGGTAATCAGTATCGAGCAAGTTTTGTATGTTGAAGCGGAAATCAACACCTTGGCCACTTATTGTGGTCTTATAGGTTGCTCCAACATCGATACGGGTATAAGCATCTTTGGATATAGTGTTATCGCTATCGGCAAAACGTTCACCTTGATAAAATGCACCCGCATTAAGAGCAAGTTGGTCCGTTAATTCATAACGAGACCAAATTGATGCTGACCACTCGGGAGCATCAACAGGGGTTTTTCCTTGATAATTTTCATCTTTGTCGTATTTTGCGGCTAAGTTCATTAACGATGCCATAACAAAGAGCTTATCGTTTATTGCGCCTTGTGCAGCAACTTCGAAACCTTTGTGACGCTGCTCACCTGCCTGTTCAGTTTGCGTATCAAAATTAGGATCGCCGTTGATTGTTTCAGTGATTAACTTGCCTGTTTTGGTAATATCAAAAATAGCGGTCGTTACTAATAAACGTTCATCAAATAATTGCCACTTAGAGCCGATTTCAAGTTGTTTAGATGTCATGGCCTCGAGCTTCATGCCGTGATTAATATCTCGATCGTTTTCGAGTGTTTCGCTGCTCTGGGGTTCAAACCCTTCTGAATAACTCGCGTAGAAAGTGGTTTGGGCATCAGGATGAAATAAAAGCCCAGCTTTAGGCAAGAACGACTCATTGTTCGCGCCTTCTTTACTTTGCTTGTCGTAACGTCCTCCGACCGATATTTGCCATTGATCATTTAAGGTGATTAAGTCTTGTAAATAAATGCCATAGTAATCATAGGCACTGGTGTAAAGTGAATCGTCAGTTGTGTAGCTGATATCAGGTCGTGCTGGCTCTTCTTGGTCGCTAGAGTAGTTAATTGACTCGCCATTTACTTTACGTTGTCCGTAGTAATAGTCTAAAGAATTAGCGCCAATTAATAATTGATGATCGAGACCGGCGAGGGTAAATTCTCCAGTAAAATCGATAAAAGCAGTTTTAAACTGCCAGTCATCAAAACGGTCGTAGGGATTAGAGGTATAGCTATCACCCTCTAAAAAAGTTGTGGGTTTTTTAGGAGACGATTCAAATCGTTGGCGTTTAAAGCTTTGTTCATTGTAGCCGAGTGCAAGTTGCCACTGATTATTTAATGCATAGTTGATATCAACACCGATGTTTTCAACGGTAATGTCAGTAAATGCCCAAGACATATCACGAATGGTTTTATCATGACCAATAACATCGCCTTTTTCATCTAACCAAGAACCTGTATCTAACCCTGCTTCATCGTCCGTTCGGTCATAATGAAGGCGTACCATGGCATCGTCTGAAATATCATAGTCAATGACTAACGCACCTAGAAAACGATCGCGCTGACGTTGTTCATTGTTTTGGTACTCATGCTGATATTTAGCATCTTGTTTAACCAGTACACCTCTGTAACGTAATGACTCATCATCAGTTAACGAGCCACCAGCATCTAACGATAATCGGCTTGAACCTTCTTGGTCAACATCAACACCTAGCGTAAATAATGTTTTAGCTGTTGGCTTTTTTGTCACCATATTCACTAATCCACCAGGCCCTGATTGACCATATAAAATACTTGAAGGACCTTTAATCACTTCGATATTTTCTAAGATTTCGATAGGTTGTTGGTAGTGTGACCAATGCTGGTGGCCATCTCTAAGGTAGCCATTGGAAGAACTTAGTTCAAAGCCGCGTAGATTGAATACTTCACGATTACGTTGTTTAGAGCCGGCAGTTAAACTTGCGTCATTGGTTAATACTTCGCCTAATGTTGTCGCTAGTTGTTCTGCTATTACCGAGTTGGGAATAACGGTGACCGACTGAGAAGTTTCTAATAAAGAAACATTGGTCCGCATTGCGCCATGTGCTTGGTCAACTTTATAGTTATTAAAATAACTACCTTTAACTTCAATAACTTCAACAGAGCTATTATTTGTAGCGCTTTCATTGGCACTTGATGAAAAAGGCGTTAAGCCAACGAAAATTGCTAAGCAGACAGGTGAATACTTCATTGTTATTCCTAAGAGAAAAATTGAGAGATAAATTTACTTGGTGCGAATACTAATGATAGTGATTATCATTTGCAACAAATAAATTTACTTTATTGTCTTTTTCCCGATAACTGTTATTCGGTTGTTGTTGCTTGTTAAGTTAAATGTGGCGCAAGGATCCCTGGTCTCGCTAAAATAATGCAAGACCTTGTTTTGAATTTATAGTTGATGTGAGGCAGTTTAACCGTCACTATTATTTAAGGAGAAACTCAGGGTAGTGTTCATCAAGAAGTAGGTGCAGTTTTTCTTTAACTTGGCTGAAAGTAATACCATTCATTAAATCACTACCTTTGGCGCGAATCCCCCAAGGTAGCTGTTCAATAGGTTGTCTATATTGTTCTTGGGCAGTATGTTGGTAGCAACTTACTACATAGTTTTGATATAAATATGGCCCGGTACGGCAAGGATTACTGTGCGCGTACAAGCCAATAACGGGTGTGCCAACAGTGACTGCCATGTGCGCTGGCCCAGTATCAGGAGCTATCACCAAATGAGCTATTTTAAGCACACCAAGTAGCTGTTTCAAATTGGTTTGGCCAACAAGGTTAACAAGGTTGCATTGGCTTAAACTGATAATCTCAGTGGCTAGTAATGTTTCTAATGTGGTCGGTCCGCCACAAATAACCACTTGAAAACCTAACGCTGTTAAATAATCGGCTATTTTTGCATAACCTTCGGCATGCCAATTTCTCTCAGCTTTACTTGCCGCGGGCGAAATAACCGCAATAGGTTTATCAGATGCTAACGATAGCCGCTCACTTGCCCAAAGTTCGTTTTCGTCACCAATTGGCATTTGCCAGCTAGGACTTTCGCTGGGAACACCGATAGCTTCTGCAAAACCAATAAAACCATCAAGTACATGTGGTTGATGTTGTGGCGCTATCTGATGATTAGTGAAAAGCCACTGGCCTTCTTTAGCTCGTTTACGGTCGAAACCTATTTTTATTTTTGCTTTAATACAGCAACTCGCTAAACTGGCACGCAAGGCTACTTGCATATGTAATAGCACATCAAATTTTTGATCGGCTAACTCAGCACGTAAATCCCGATAGCCTTTTAAGCCTGCTTTCTTATCAAATATGACAAATTTTACCTGTGGCAATCCTTGTAATAAGTTCGCCTCTACTTTGCCTATCACCCAAGTAATTTTTGTTTGAGGATAAAAACGTTGAATTTGTTGCACCATAGCTACGGCGTGACAAACGTCTCCGATAGCAGATAAGCGTAATAAACATAAATTTTTTGGCGCTGTTAATTGACCCAGCATAAAGGAATCACCACAATAGAGCATATAAAGTATTTGAATTGAGTCTATTATCTTGAAACAGTCAGCAATTGTAAAACCTTACCAAGAAAAAATTTACCAACAAGCTAATATTTATTGTTGCTATAACGCCAATGCAATCGATGACTTTTCTCCTGAAATGCTTAATAGTGATTTTTGGCATGAAAATAATGCCATTACCGGCAGTGCCCAAGGGCGTGGTACTACTTGGTTTGTTCAGTACGACTCTCCAGAAGTAAACACCATGGAAAAACAACAGTGGGTGTTACGTCATTATTTTCGTGGTGGTTTAATTGGCAAAATAATTAATGATAAATATTTTTTTACGGGACAAAATAGTACTCGAGCCGCCCAAGAATACCATTTATTGAATACGCTACAGGGGTTAGCACTGCCAGCGCCAAAGCCGGTTGCTTTTCGAGTGATTAAGCAGGGGCTTTTTTATCAAGCTGATTTGTTATCTTCTCGAATTGAACATGCTCAAGATTTAGTCGCGGTTTTATCAAAAGCACCCTTAGTCGAGCACATTTGGCGAGAAGTGGGCAAGGTGATCCGTCGTTTTCATGATGCTGGCATTTATCATCATGATTTAAATAGTCACAATATTCTGCTCGATGAAGAGAACAATGTTTGGTTGATTGATTTTGATCGCGGCGAACAACGAGCGGTTGCTCAATCATGGCAGCAAGCTAATATGGCAAGATTATTACGTTCTTTTGAAAAAGAAAAAGCAAAATTGCCAAACTTTAATTGGCAAAAATCAGACTGGCAACTTCTATTAGCAGGATACCTGCAGTCAAATGAGTGATTAACGGCATTAAAAATGCAAAATTTAATTGAATAATATTTTGATTTTCAACTGATCAGGCGGTTGGTGATTAAGCGATTTCAGCGACTTCCATACAACGTTTACGGTACATGGTACGCGCTTCTAAAAACTCAGGCATTGCAGATTCAGTGATATAAGGTTGAATAATCACTAATATTTTTAAGACGCCTTCATAAAAAACAGCATCAGTAATTTCAATGTTTTTATTTTGGGTTTGATAAAAGCTTAACCAGAAGGTGTTCACTAAACGCAAGATACTGACAATATCAGGTAAGTCTTCATCAGCAAACTTCATCATATGAGTACTACGTAATGACAACAGCATCTCACTGACACGGGTAGCTATTGATGATTGTACATCAACATATTTTTCATGTAATAAAGGGTTTTTTGCTAACAATACCGGCAGGTTACTGTAGAAAAATCTAAACTTCATCAGTGCTTGAAAAACAGCATCCATATATAAAATGATGGTATCGAGGGGCTTTACTTCGGGCGTTACAAAAGGGACTGTATCTAGTAATAGGTTACGTGCATATTCTTCGTAGATGGAAAGAATAATGTCTTCTTTATTGCGAAAATGATAATAGAGGTTACCCGGACTAATGCTTAAATGCGCTGCAATATGATTGGTTGTTACGTTGCGCTCGCCTTGTTCATTGAAAAGCTCAATGCTGGCTTGAATAATTTTATCACGGGTTTTCATGTCAGTTACTTCTGTTTTTATCATTGTATTATTTTCCATCATACTATCAAAATTGAACTGACGGAAAGGCTTTTCGAGTAAATACTTTAACAAATTCGTCTTTGTAAGTTTCCATTCACTAAAAATAGCCTTTACAATGTTTTTAAGTTTATAAAGAAGATACAACTAATGACGATAAAAGCGATTTACCCAGGAACCTTTGATCCGGTCACTAACGGCCACACAGATTTAATTGAACGTGCGAGTGCTTTGTTTTCTGAAGTTATTGTTGGTGTTGCTGCCAGCCCAAGTAAAAAGCCTCGTTTTGATTTAGCGCAGCGTGTTGCTATGATTGAAGAAGTGAGTCGACATCTGCCTAATATCACCGTGGTTGGTTTTAGTGGCTTGCTAGTCGATTTTGCTAAAAAAAATCAAGCCAAAGTACTGATCCGCGGCTTGCGCGCTGTGTCTGATTTTGATTATGAATTTCAATTAGCCAATATGAATAGACGTTTAGCCCCTGAACTCGAAAGTGTATTTTTGACACCATCAGAAGGAAATTCTTTTATCTCGTCAACCTTAGTAAAAGAAGTATCCTTGCATAATGGTGATGTGAGTCAATTTGTTCATCCTATTGTAAAAGCCGCACTCGACGATACTTAATCAGTTTGGCAGTTCGGACAGAACACCGAGCTGCGATTCGATTGTCTAACTTCTTCAAGAATCGTTTGGCAGCTATTACATTGCTTGCCTGCTCGACCGTAAACTAATAATTCTTGTGCAAAATATCCTGGGCGACCATCTGCTTGAGTAAAATCTTTTAAGGTTGTGCCGCCTTGGGCAATGGCTGCAGTTAATACTTGTTTGATAATATCGGTAAGCTGATCAAAACGTGCTGCAGAAATTGTTCCGGCTAAGGCCGTTGGTAAAATACCGGCTTTAAACAATGCTTCATTTGCGTAAATATTACCGACACCGACCACAACAGGGTTTGACATTAAAAAGGTTTTTATTGGTACTTTGCGATTCTGTGCCTTAGTAAATAAATAACCGTAAGTGAAGTCATCACTCAATGGCTCGGGTCCTA
Source organism: Colwellia sp. BRX10-9 (assembly GCF_014077405.1). Taxonomy (NCBI): domain Bacteria; kingdom Pseudomonadati; phylum Pseudomonadota; class Gammaproteobacteria; order Alteromonadales; family Colwelliaceae; genus Colwellia; species Colwellia sp. BRX10-9. The sequence continues at coordinate 27,190 of NZ_JACGVV010000016.1, forward strand.
ATTTACTTAATAAACCTCGCTCGTCAATATTGTCTTTAAACCATAATACCGCGCCAAAACGTCGAGGGTCATTCAAACGTAACGCTTTGCCGTGTGCGAAGACTAAATCAAAATGGTCATGCTTTGCGATAGGTGTATCGGCTTCAATAACTCTAATGGTTCCTGACATGCCTAAATGCAAAACTAAGGTGCCATGTGAAAACTTAATTAATAAATATTTTGAGCGGCGTTCAACAGCATGAACACTATGACCAATCATACTTTGTACTGTTTCAGGAATAGGCCAACGTAATTTTGCATTACGTACAACGACTTGCGAAACGGTTTGCTTTAAAATATGGGGACTAATGCCTTGTCGGCAAACTTCTACTTCAGGTAATTCGGGCATAGTAGCTCTATATCGGGTTTATGGTAAATTACAGTGTTAATGCTTGCATGCGATGAACAAAAGCATCGGCAAAGCGTGTTGCTGATTGTTCATCCATATTAAAATATAATGAAGGCTCAATTAGCTCAGCTTCCATAAGGGCAAAACCCTGCTCACAGCGTACAAAATCAACGCGAGCGTATAGTGGCATGCCTATTTGCGTTTTTATCGCTTTAAGGGCCTGCTCTGCATGCTTTGTTAAGCTTGCTTCGGGTGTTATTGACCTTAAACGACCGCCATGTTCTTCTTGAACGCGAAAATCATCGTCTTTTGGTGTTTTTAAAATGGCGTGACTGTAGTGGCCATTAAAATAAAACAGTGAAAACTCACCTTCATCAATAACATTTTTCATAAAGGGCTGAACTAAAAACTCACTGGCTGAAAACGCTTGGGCAAGTTGCGGATAAAATGTTTGATGATTTTCTTTTGTTAGCCAAAAAGTATTATCAGCATTTGCACTTATACGAGGCTTAATGACTAATTGATCAACATTTAATTCAGTAAAATATTGATCTAGCTGTTGCGGCGTTAAATTTTTCCGCCACAATGTTTTAACAATATTTACATCAAGGCTAACTAATTCACGTAAATATTTTTTATCAATATTCCACTCAACTGTTAGTAAACTATTTTCAAGGTGAGCACTAGATTGCTCAATATCAGTTAACACCTTTAAAAATTCAGCCGCATCGTCTTGGTAATCCCATGGCGAACGAATAATAACGGCAGCATAGTCGTTCCAATTAACACTTTTATCATGCCATGACACCATATGAATTTGCCAACCTAACGCGAGTAGTGGCTGTGCAAGTAAATGGTCGTAAGCCTCAAAATTTTCAAGGTTGTCCATGGTCAGTATCGCGCAGTCTTGTATTTTATGATGAGTCATCGACATGGTCTTCTTTATAGTTTTAGTGAAAGGGGAAGTTAACTGGCTAATATTTCATTGGGAATGAGCTGTGAAAATATTGCCAACGGAAAAGCTAACCATCTTTTTTGCTGAGGATTAAAGACCAGCAATTCATTATCAGTAATAAACAAATTAAGTAATTGAGCTTGCGCTTCACCGGCTAATTCAACCGTAACAACTAACGCCATTTGGTGGTCAAGCTCGGGTGGAACAGTAACTATGTCACCTGTTATCTCATGCCATGTGAGCATCATTTGCTCTAATGCTTGTCCTGATATTTTTGCTGGTGTTGCTCGCCAAGTGCGTCCGATGCGTTCTATCGCCACTTGCTGGTTAACCGCTAGCGATAGAATAACAGCATGTTTGGCAAATAAGGTCTGTTGTTTATTATCTTGTTGGTCAGTTGATGAATATAATTTTTTATTGGTCACGTTAATCACCAGAATAAAAATCATCACTGAAAAAATGATAACGTTGTTCCAACCAGTACGAGAGAGCTTCATAAAAGACTCATTATTAAATACGATAATAGTGATGATACTAAATTTTAGGCAATAAAAAACCCAGCAATTGCTGGGTTTTTAAAAACTTGAATTAAATTACTTAATTTTAGCTTCTTTGTACATTACGTGCTGACGGATGCGTGGATCAAATTTCTTGATCTCCATCTTTTCAGGCATAGTCTTTTTATTCTTATCAGTAGTATAAAAATGACCAGTACCGGCACTAGAAACTAAACGAATTTTATCGCGCATAATAATTTCCTCTAAAAGTAGTTGTTAAACTTTTCCGCCACGGGCACGGATGTCAGTTAATACTACATCAATACCTTTCTTATCGATAATACGCATTCCTTTCGGAGTTAAACGTAATTTAACGAAACGATTTTCACTCTCCACCCAAAAACGGTGAGATTGAAGGTTTGGTAAAAAACGACGACGAGTCGCGTTTCTTGCATGTGAACGGTTGTTTCCAACCATTGGCACTTTGCCTGTTACTTGGCAAACTTTAGACATTCTGAGTACTCCAAAAATTAATTCCAGGTCGAACTATTATTCCCCAAGACCGTCGCCTCGGGATCCTGAAAAAGGTGGCATATTATAGTGAAACTGAAAAATGAAAGCCACCTTTAATAAGAAAAAACTATATTAACTTAATATTGTATTACTTTACAATGGTTTATCTGTTTTTTGTGGCAGTATAATGCAAGGTTTGAGTGATAATTGCACAGATAAATATCAAATTGTTGTTAATTTATGCCTGAGTCGAGCAATTTTTTCAGTTTATTATGCTGTTCTTCGTCACAAAGTTCGTTAATTAAAATACGAATAATATGTGATTTGGCTAATTTAGTTTCTTTGGCGAGATCTTGTAATTGGATAATCGCTTGTTCACTGAGAGTGAAAGTGGCATGACGAAAGGGCTTATTTCCTTTCATATTCTTACTTGCCAATTGCTGTTTTGCAGCAAGAATGGCTTGTTCAATAGAGACATTTTTTGTGTTGTCGCTATTAACAATTTCAGGGTGCCCTAACGCGTAATTTTCTGCGTCAGCAATAAATTCGTCAACAGTAAATTCCCTTTTCTTTTTATTTCCTTGTGTGGTTTTCTTTAGGTCAGTTAAACTCATGTGAGTTGTCCGGTTTCATTGCTAATAATTCTTCAGCTATAGCAGTCATTTCTATTGCTGCTTTACCCTGAGGTTCTATTTCGAGTACTGAAGAGCCTTGTTCTTCGCTGTCATCATAAACATTACGACTAAAGGTTACCGCGTTTAATACGTTAATACCATATGAGCGGCAAACATCTTTTGCTTCTAATATTCGTTTACCTTGGTTGGGCAACGATGGGCATTGGGTGATAACAAAAGAGGCGAGCATTTTTGGGTTAACCATTTTACAGGTACTGAGCATATCTTCCATGTGCGGCACGGTTTTTAGATCTCGACGTTTAGGGCGCAGCGGAATAATAACATGGTCAGCAACCGACATTGCAGCACGAAGCGCTAAGTTATCTTGGCCACCACAGTCAACAATTACATAATCATAATGCTGTACTAAACTGAGTAAATCGTTACGAATTTTACCGTATAATTGAATACAGTTTATCGCGGGTAACGACGGATCAGAATTTCTTGCTTGTATCCAGTCAGAGGTTGTTCTTTGTGGATCACAGTCAACCATCAACACGATAGCTTTTTTATCTCGGGCAAAATAAACGGCTAAATTCTGTGCTAAACAGCTTTTACCACTACCCCCTTTTTCGCCACCTACTAAAATCATCATAATATAAAATGTCCTTACCTCTTGTTGTAACATTTGCTGTTGTAACATTCGCGTCGAGAATTAATTATAGTGCAACTATTTTATTTTGCATTTTCATTTTCTAAGCGTAGTGCTAATTCAAAATAACCATTCGGTTGCTTAATACAGCGGATCACTGTGCCATATAAATTTTGGCTATTGGGGTTGGCTACCTTAAAAACGACGGTCACTTTAGTTTGTAGTGGAATGACATGGTCGCAATCGAGCTTTAAGCCGCCACGCGAAAAGTCCAAACAAGTAATTTTTCGTTGCACGGTTTGTTGCTGGTCATTTACCCAACGTATATCAACTAACTCTTTTTCCATATCTAAGCGAAAAGATTGTCGTCGCTCGTCGTCGCTGCTCTGATTGGGTTTAGGTTCATTCATCTAAAGCTCCTTCTGTTATTTATTATTTATAATTCACCGTGTTCAGCAAACGAGTAACACTGATTACCGGCAACAATAATGTGATCGAGTACTTGTATATCAATTAAGCTTAGTGCCTGTTCTAGTCTTTTGGTAATTTGTTTATCCGCAATGCTCGCTTCGGCAATACCCGAAGGATGATTATGCGCTAAAATTACCGCGACGGCTTTTTGTTTTAACGCCTGCTCAACCACTATTCTCGGGTAGACAGCTGCCGCGTTAATGGTGCCAAAAAATAATCGTTCAAAGGTTAACACTTGATGCTGGCTGTCGAGAAACATTACCGCAAAGACTTCTCTGCTTTCACCACGTAATTCACTGATCAAGTAATCTCGTGTCACCTGTGAAGAGGTTAACGCAGTACCTTTTTGCAATTGCTCGCTAAGATAGCGCTTTGACATCTCCAAACAAGCTTGTAACTGTACATATTTCGCCACGCCTAAGCCATGATGTTGACAAAACTCCTGCTCAGTTGCGCGATAGATGGCGGCAATGCTGCCAAAACTTTTTAAAAGCTGCTGAGCTAGCTCAACTACATGGCATCCCTTTACTCCCGTGCGTAAAAATATAGCCAATAATTCCGCATCACTTAAACTGCTAGGTCCTTTGTGTAGTAGCTTTTCCCTGGGTTTTTCATTTTCTAACCAATCTTTTAACATCACCGCATCCTTGCAAAGCAAATTTGTAAATGGGCAAATTAATGGTATCTTATCGCCACTTATCGTTATTAAGACTAGCAGTTTATGCAAATTTTACAGGGTAAAAAAATAGTTCTGGGTATTACTGGCGGTATCGCTGCCTATAAAACGCCAGAATTAGTGCGTCGTTTAAAAGATAATGGCGCAGATGTTCGTGTAGTGATGACAACAGCGGCAAAAGCTTTTATCACTCCACTAACATTACAGGCCGTTTCTGCCAATGGCGTTTCAGACAGTTTGCTTGATAGCCAAGCAGAATTAGCTATGGGGCATATAGAATTAGCAAAATGGGCAGACTTTATCCTAATTGCACCAGCGACTGCCGACGCAATTGCTCGTATTACCTGCGGTATGGCGAATGATTTATTAACTACATTATGTTTGGCAACAAGTGCGCCAATTGCTATCGCTCCAGCGATGAATCAACAAATGTGGCATGCGGCAATTACTCAAGAAAATATTGCTAAACTTATTTCACGAAAAGTTGCCGTATTTGGTCCTGGCTCAGGAGCACAAGCTTGTGGTGATGTTGGTTTAGGGCGAATGTTAGATGTTGACCCTTTAGTCAGCCATGTCTGTCAATTTTTTCAACCAGCGTCGAAGATTGCTCAGGTAGATTTATCGGGCCAACGTTGGGTGATCACAGCAGGACCAACGCGTGAAGCTATAGACCCAGTGCGCTATATTTCGAATCATAGCTCAGGAAAAATGGGTTATGCCATAGCACAAGCAGCACAATTAGCGGGCGCAGAAGTCCAAATAATATCGGGTCCTGTCAGTATTGCCGTTCCCCATGGTTGTAAAAAAATAGCGGTGGAAAGTGCATTGCAAATGCACCAGCAAGCGCTTGAACTTGCCAAAAAAGCCGATGTTTTTGTTGCCTGTGCAGCGGTTGCTGATTATCGAGTCAGTGATGTAGCAACGCAAAAAATTAAAAAGTCAGCTGATGAAATGCAACTTATTTTAGTGAAAAATCCTGATATTGTTGCCGATGTTGCTGCTTTATCCGTAAAACCTTTTACCGTCGGTTTTGCGGCTGAAACACAAGATGTCGCACATTATGCGCTTGATAAATTAAAAAGAAAAAATCTTGATATGATTGCTGCCAACAATGTTGCGCTGTCAGGGCAAGGCTTTAATAGTGATGATAATGCCTTAACGGTTTTCTCCAATAAAAATAAAACGGAACTACCGTTAGCATCAAAAAAAATACTTGCCGAGCAATTAGTACAACTAATTTCGCAACATTATGTTGAAAAAAAATAAGAGAACGATTTATGACCGTAGCGCAAAAACCTAATCGCAAACAACAAATTTTAGAGTGTTTAGCAAAAATGCTAGAAACTTGTCCTGGCCAGAGAATAACGACCGCCAAACTTGCTGCTGAAGTGGGTGTATCAGAAGCTGCGCTTTATCGCCATTTTCCTTCTAAAGCGCGTATGTTCGAAGGTTTAATTGATTTTATTGAAGAATCAACGTTTTCACGGGTGAATTTAATCCTCAGTGATCACAAAGAAGCTTTGGTGCGTTGTCATCATATTTTGCATGTATTGTTGGTTTTTTCAGAGCGTAATCCTGGCATGTGTCGTATCTTGGCTGGTGATGCGTTAATGGGCGAAAATGAAAGATTACGAACACGTGTTAATCAGTATTTTGAAAAATTAGAAACGCAATTTAAACAAGTCTTACGTGAGCGAAAATTACGTGAAGGTAAGAGCTTTAGCATTTCAGAGCAAGCATTAGCAAATATCTTAGGCGCTTATGTTGAAGGAAAAATTAGCCAATATGTTCGTTCAGGTTTTACCAAGAAGCCTAGCGAAGATTTTAACGATCAATGGCAATTTTTAATGGCGGGTAAGTAAGTTTCGGGTAAAAATGCGACGACATAACCCTTAGCAATACAGATTTCAGTAAGTTGATAAACTAATAAGTATTAAAATAAAATTAAGGAAAAAATGTGAGTAATTTATCACAGCTTCATCCCATGCATTTATGGCAGTTATTTGAAAAAATATGCAGTATTCCACACCCTTCAAAGCATGAGCAAAAAATATCAGCTTGGATCCAAGCTTGGGCAAAAGAGCAAGGTTTATCGGTAAAAGAAGACGCCGTTGGTAATATCTTTATTAAGAAGCCAGCTACAGCGGGTATGGAAAACTGCCAAGGCGTCATTCTACAAGCGCATATGGACATGGTTCCACAAAAAAATGCTGATACCGTTCATGATTTTTTAACCGATGCTATCAAACCTTATACGGTTGAAGAAGCCGATGGACAATGGGTTACAGCAGAAGGCACCACCTTAGGCGCTGATAATGGTATTGGCTTATGCTCAGCTTTAGCCGTTTTGGCAAGCGATGATATCGCTCATGGTCCTTTAGAAGTTTTAGTAACCATAGATGAAGAAGCTGGCATGACCGGCGCTTTTGGCTTGGAGGCAGGCTGGTTAGAGGGTGATATTCTAATTAATACCGATTCTGAACAAGAAGGTGAAATCTATATGGGGTGCGCCGGTGGTATTGACGCCGAAGCTACCTTTAAATTGATTTTTGAAGATGTTACCCAAGATTTTACTTCATTTACCTTATCTCTTTCAGGTTTAAAAGGTGGACATTCTGGGGTAGACATTGATACGGGTCGTGCCAATGCAAATAAACTTTTAGTGCGATTTTTACTCGACGCAAGCCAAAATTTTGATTTGCGTTTAGTTGATTTAAATGGCGGGAGCTTGCGTAACGCTATTCCTCGTGAAGCTGATGCCAGTTTTGTTATTGCAGCAAAAGATGTGAGCGCTTTTAAACTTAGCCTGGACGATTATTTAGACAGGTTACGCGCAACATTAGGCAGTATTGAAACCGATATTGATATGTTACTTATTTCACCAGAGGTTTTCGACCAGTGTTGGAGTCTTAAAACACAGTCGTTAATTTTAAACGCCCTTAACGCTTGCCCCAATGGTGTTATTCGCATGAGTGACGATATTGAAGGTATTGTAGAAACATCGCTTAACTTAGGGGTTGTTCGCTGTAAAGGGCGTAATTTTGTAGCTATGTCTCTTATTCGTAGTTTACATGACGATGGCCGATTACTGGCCGAGTCTATGGTGAAATCAGTCTTTACATTAGCAGGAGCAAAGGTTGAGTTTTCTGGTGCTTATCCCGGCTGGAAGCCTAATACAGATTCAAGAATTATGAAAACTGTCCGTGATACTTACCAGTCACTTTTTAATAAAGTGCCTGAGATTATGGTTATCCATGCCGGTTTAGAATGTGGTTTATTTAAAAACGCTTATCCAAACTGGGATATGGTTTCGTTTGGCCCCACCATTAAATTTCCTCATTCACCTGATGAAAAAGTGAATGTCGAAGCCGTTGGGCTTTATTGGCAGTTACTGGTTGAAGTATTGAAGAATATTCCAGCAAAAGCTTAGTTTTTCTGTTGTTATGCTGAAGATGTTGCCTTACTTTTAATCAAGTAAGGTGCATAATTTCAACATAATGTGATTTAAATCAAAACAAGCGTTGTTAGGCTAAGGTCTAATAAACTTTTTCTGGTAAAACCGTATACTTGAAGAAGAAAGTTTTAAGGATTAAATTATGTTCCAGCCAGAAAAAATAATAGTTGCTGACGATCACCCTTTATTTAGACAAGCGTTATTAGCTGCGCTCGATGTTAAGTTTAATAAAACTCAGTGGTTAGAAGCACAGACAATCGAGCAACTTGAACAACAACTCGCTAATAATACCGACAGTGATTTAGTTTTGTTAGACTTAAATATTCCTGGCGCTCATGGTTTTAACACTTTAATTCATGTGCGTAATCATTTTCCGCAAATACCGGTAGTGATGATCTCGGCTCATGAAGATAACGATACTATTCGTAAAGCGATGGAATATGGCGCAGCGGGTTTTGTACCTAAATCGACGCCCGTTGAAACTATTATTTACGCGATTCAACAAATCTTAGCGGGAGAAGTATGGGTGCCAGAAAGCTTTGCTCAAGCGAGTAAAGGTGATGGAGAAAGTAATATTGCCGAACGTGTGGCGAGTTTAACTCAGCAGCAATACCGCATTTTAATGATGTTTGCCCAAGGCTTATTAAACAAACAAATTGCTTACGACCTTAATGTCTCAGAAGCGACTATTAAGGCGCATGCTACTGCTATCTTTCGTAAACTCAATGTTCGTAACAGAACGCAAGCCGTTATTGCTATTGCGCCACTGAATGTTGCTGAGCCAAATATTAATCACTAACCGCAACTATTAACTATTAACAATTACCAGTAATAGCAATGGGCTATTGCTTGCCAATTGCTTGTTAGCGCCCAACCCTCTAATTAATCACTCACAGCGGTTTGTAAAATCAATCATCAACAACCGTTGGTGATAACGATTACTCAGAATAATTATCTTGTAACTTCTTCGCTAGCAGTGCACTCATCATTGCGCGCAGCGCTGCTGGCTTAACCAGTTTTCTCATAAAGCCAACATCGGCTTTATGGGTTTTTTCTTCAATGTCACTATCGGTAGTCGCTGTAATTAATATTGCCGGAATATAATGATTACTGCTTGCACGTAGCGCTTTGATAAGGGTTAAGCCGTCTTGATTGTTATTAAGCTGGTAGTCGACTAATAAAATTTCAACTTCATTTTGATGCTGTGCAAATATTGCCATTGCCTGCTCAAAAGACTCAGCCGATAACACGTTACACTGCCAAGCACTGAGCAGTTCTGTCATGCCATTAAGTACATCAGGGTCGTTATCAATACACATTACCGTGACGTCTTTTAGACCTATTTTAGTGACTGGCTGCTCAATTTTAATATTAAATTGTCGATGTGCTTTGGTGATAGCGAGTGAGAACTTACACCCTTGCTGCTCTTTTGATGTTAACGACAGCGGGTGTCCTAATAATTGTGCAAAGCTTTGGGTAATATTCAGACCCAATCCTAAACCTCTGCTGGCATGACTTGGATTGTTTTCTAGTTGAGTAAATTGCTCGAAAACAATTTTTTGTTTTTCAAGCGGAATGCCTGGACCGTTGTCCAATACTTGCAGAATAACTTGCTGACCAACAGTTCGCGATCCTAATAAAATTTTCCCCGGACTGGCGTAGCGAAAGGCATTGCCAATTAAGTTCTGTAAAATACGGCGTAATAAATTACGGTCTGAAGTAATCCAAGCTTTACAAGAGACCACTTTAAATTCAACTTGATATTCAGCCGCCGTCGCTGAGAATTCTTGCGCCAAATCTTTAAATAAATCATTCACTGAAAATGTGGTGAGGTGGGTGGTGATATTACCGCTTTCAATACGTGCTATTTCAGCTAAGTCGGCCAGTAAGTCGTTAGCAACTTTTAAAGAATGATCGATGTTTTTGACTTGTCTTAATTGGCTTTCGCTTAAACTGCCTTGGCTACTCAAGGCTGAGGTAAATAATCTTGCAGCTTCCAATGGCTGCATTAAATCATGGCTGCAGGCTTTCAGATAGAGGCTTTTTTTAATATGTGCTTGTTCAGCCTTCTCACGAGCAGCATCTAAATCTTCATTGGTTTTTTCTAATTTTTTAGTACGTTCGGTAATAATGGCTTCTAAATCAACATTGGTATCTTTTAATACTCTTTCAGCATTTTTATAGGCGGTAACGTCAGAAAACAACATGACAAAGCCACCACCGGGTAAAGGGTTACCTTGAATTCTGATCACTTGGCCGTCAGGGTTTTCACGTTCAGAGCTGTGAGGGCTTCCGTTTCGTAAATACTCTAAACGTTTTTCAACTTGCCGACTAATTTCACCTTCGCCGCAAAGACCTCGCGTGGCGTTGTAACGAATAAGGTGCTTTATCGGGCAGCCTTTGTAAATTAACTCTTTAGGGTAAGAAAATAAATCAATATATTTATTGTTCCAAGCGACTAGTTTTAGCTCATTATCGACAATAGAAATACCATCACTGGCGTTTTCTATAGCGCTTTGTAATAAATTTTGACTGAATTTACGCTGCTGGCTCGAAGCATCTTCAACTAATACTGCAATTTCGTCTAGGGCAATATCGCGTCCATCTAAAGCCGAAGATAAGACTAAACGTGCTGAAGATGCCCCCATAACACTTGCCAGTGTGTTTTCAGTATGCAGTAATAACTGTTGATTATAATCTTGATGAGTAACCTCTTTTTTCACGACACCTTGCTTAAAGTGTTTAAAACTAATTTTTGCTTTTCCCTCGCCAACAAAGCGCGAGACAAGCACTTCTAAATCACGTTCATCAATATGACGTTTTTTCTGTGAATTGAGTAGTTTAGGTGCTTGCCACTCTAAAAATAGCGATGCCTGTACCCGCTCTTGCACACTTTGGCGACTGACTTGTGATAATGCCCACATTACAAACATATTAACCGTTAAGCTAAGTAGGCTAACGGTGGTATTAGCCGATAATAAGCCGCCGGTAAAAGGCTGCTCGTATAAGCCAAATTGTGGAATAAAATTAAGTAATAACCACATTGAAAAACCAATTAAAATACCCGCATATACTCCAGTTAAGCTTGCTCTTCGCCAGTAAAATGCCGCAACAAGTGCTGGGGTCAATTGTGCAAAAGCTCCAAAAGCAATTTCACCTAACGAGCTTAGCGTATCGGGTGAAGTCATCAAAAACACCCCGTAGCCCAGTAAAATAACTAAAAAAACGAGTGCTTTACGAATGTTAAGCAAGCGAATTCTAAATTCATCAAAATCGGTGTTTTTAGCTTTGCTAGCACGAAAAATATAAGGGAAAACTATTTCATTGCTCAACATCGTACTCAGTGCAATCGAAGAAATAATCACCATAGAGCTGGCAGCAGAAATAGCACCTAGAAAAGCAAACAGTGTTAACCAGGTTTGTTGTTGATGCCAAGGTAAAAATAAAACATAAGCATCTGAAGGGACACTATCACCCAAGAGCATTTGGCCCGCGATACCCAGCGGCGCAGCGAAAACCGCAAAAACTAATAAATAAAGCGGAAATATTTTTCGACTGAGTTTAGTATCTTTTGGGTCTTTAAGTTCAACGACCATGACTTGAAATTGTCGAGGTAAGGATAAAAATGCCGCCATAACAATAACTAACATCGCTAACATCGACATCATATTAGGAAAGTTAAGTTGCTGCTCTAGCTGTAAACTTGCTCCTGACTTGTACCAAATGTCCATGGGCGAGTCGAAGACAAAAAAAGTCACAAAGATACCTACAGCAAGAAAGGCAAAAAGTTTGACTAACGATTCAAAAGCAATGGCAAGCATTACACCTGGGTGGCGCTCGGTAACATCGATGTGACGAATACCAAATATTACGGTGAAGCCAGCAAGTACTAAGCTTGAAATAAGTCCAAAGCGCCAAGTCACTAACGTTTGTTCAGCTTGAAGTTGTTGAAAAGAATAGACAATAGCTTTTAATTGTAGAGCGATATAGGGCATGGTGCCGATTAAAGCGACGATGGTCACCATAATCGCTAGCTTGTGTGACTTGCCATAACGTGAGGCGAGTAAATCAGCGAGAGAAGTTAAGTTTAACTTTAAGCTAACACGCACAATACGTTGGATAAAAGGCCAAGCAAAAACAAATAATAAAATGGGTCCTAAATAGATAGGAATATGAGAAAGAAAGTTCGTTGAGGCCTGGCCCGTAGTGCCTAAAAAGCTCCACGAGGTACAGTAAACCCCTAGTGTTAGCGCATAAATAATACCCTGACTTTTACGAACAATTTTATGGCGGTATTTGTTTCCTAAATAGGCAATAAGAAAAAGCAGGCCAATATAACCAATACTCAATACCGACAATTGCCAATTAGGAAACATAATAAATCTCAATTTTTATTTTTATACTTCTACAATACCAAGCATTTAAGCTAATTTATACAAAACTTGGTGGGTAATTAAGCGAAGTTTTTTTAGCCATTAACTTCATGACATTGCATTTCAACAACATTGCTATATAATCGCGTTCGAATATCATTCGAACGAATAAGTTAAAGAGGTTGCTATGGCACCCGCACCAAAATTTAGCCTTGAAGAACAAGAGAAGTTAATTCTGTTTGCCGCGGTTACCGCAATAGAAAAAAGTAACTTATTAGATTTTTCAATGTCATCAATCGCCAAGTCTGCTGGCCTATCTATGGGGTCGGTCTATAAATTTGTGCAATGTAAAGAAGACTTGCTGATTGTCTTAGCAACAAAAATGTATCAAGAAAGGTATCGGGTTGTAAGTCAAGTGCTTGCACTGCCACTAACTACGCCAGAACGAATTATTGCTTTAAGCTTACTCGATTTTTCTAAAGTACAAATGTTTAGTTTTGATGATCAACTAGAAAGTATTGTTAATACACGCTCTATTATAAAGCGATGCTCGCAACGCTGGCTTGATTATATGATTAATTGTAGTCGTGTCTGCGAGGATTCATTTAAAGTATTGTTGCAAACGGCAGTCGATACTAATGAACTTCAGTCGGGCGTTAATGACATGGAGCAGATAAGTATTGGCGCATGGTCTTTAAATGTAGGTTATTTTCAAACGGTAAGATTACATCACAATAGAAACAGCAAACAAGATAGTGAAGCTCAAGAGGGTATCACTTCTTTATCAACAGACAATGTGCACATTCTTAATTTACAACGCTTTATCAACACCTTTGATTGGCGACAAAAAGTCAGTAAAGACGATATTGAAAAAGTAGCTCTACAGCTAACTACGTCAGAACTTAGATAACAACATGAGAAATAATAAAGGAAATACTATGAAAATCCGTCAATGGATTCTGATTATTCTAATTTTAGCTGCAGTGGTCAGTAGCTTGTATTTTTATAAGTCATCATTACAAGCCCAAGCATCGCAGGGAGTCAATATGCCTGAGCCTTCAGCAACGGTTAATTCGACTGAAGCGGTTCGTGTCGATTATCAAGAAATGCTTAAAGTCAGTGGTGAAGTGCAAGCCTTTAAATCATTATCATTAAATAATGAATTCGCTGGGCAAATTACCTTGTTAAATGCACAGTCAGGACGCCTGGTGAAAAAAGATCAGGTACTTATTGAAATTGACCATCGAGATGAAGACTCGAAGTTAATTGCCGCTCAAGCACAGCTTACCTTAGCGAAAAAGACCTATAGTCGCTATCTTGTCTTAAAGAAAAACAATGAAATTAGTGCAGAACTTGTTGATCAAGCTGAAGCTGAAGTTGCATTGGCTAAGTCTGATGTAGCCTTATTAGAAACGATGATCGCCAAGAAAAAACTGAGCGCACCTTTTGATGCAAAAGTGGCCATTCACAATCTTGAAATAGGACAATATTTAGATAAAAACAGTCAAGTATTGACCTTGATTGGTATTAACGAATTTACCTGGATTGATTTCTACTTACCACAAGTTTATCAAGAGCTCGGGGTGGGATCTGTTGTTAACGTTCAACCGATGAATCAGCTTAAGTCATATGAAGCGATGATTATTGCCATTGATCCACAATTAAAACGGACTTCACGTAGCTTGAAGTATCGCGCACAAATAAAGTCTTCATTATTAGCATTGAAGCCTAATACCTTAGTCAGTGTTTATTCACCCATTGCCGCCGAGGCTTCGCTAATATCAGTACCTGATATCGCCATAACACGAGATCCACTAGGAAGTTATGTTTTTATACTTGAAGCAGAGGGTGAAGGTGCTTATCGGGCTAAAAAAGTTAAAGTGACTTTGGGTGATCGCAATGATGACCGAGTAATGGTGTTGTCAGGCCTCAATGAAGGACAATTAATTGCTACAAAAGGTGCATTTAAATTATTCCCACAAATGAAAGTTTACCTCGCTGAGTCTTTGTCAGCGAGCACTGCTGATAAGAAATAGCGAGTTATGATGAAAAAAACTTCAAATCCAATTTCACACAGTAAAGCATCGGTAATGGATATTTTTGTTCGCCGTCCTGTTGTCGCGTTAGTTTTGTCTATTATTATTTGTTTAGCGGGACTTTGGTCAATCAGTAAGATCCCCGTGTTGCAGTTTCCAAAGATAGAGAGTGCTTCGTTAGTTATTGACACGTATTACATTGGCGCTTCAGCTGAAGTGGTGCAAGGTTTTGTTACTGAACCGATAGAGCGAGCTGCCGCAACGGTGCCTGGTGTTGAGTATGTTGAGTCTAAAACGACTTCAGGCAGCAGTAAAGTTACCGCGTGGCTCAACTTAAATGAAAATAGTACCTTAGCATTAGCGGAGTTAACCGCACGTTTAAGCCAAATTCGCTATGAATTACCCACAGGTGCGCAAGACCCCATAGTCTCAGTGAGTCGTGCAGATCGTCCTTTTGCTGTCTTCTATCTGAATGTTAATGCTAATGGTAATGACTTATCAAAAGTCACTGATTACTTAACCCGACAAGTTAATCCGGTTTTAAACGCCATAGAAGGTGTGCAACGTGTTGGTATTGAAGGGGCAAGAACGCCAGCAATGCGCATCTGGTTGAATACCCAAGCGCTTGCAGTGTTTAACTTAAGTTCGACAGAGGTTTACCAAGCATTAGCAACCAATAACAGTATTGCAACTATGGGCTATGCTGAAAATAGCCGACAGCGCATTGATATTGTTGCTAACAGTCAATTAACGTCAGTGACTGAGTTTGAGCAATTAGTGGTGGCAAATATCGACGGTGCTACCATTCATTTAATTGATATTGCTCGTGTTGAAATAGCGGCAGAAGATGCCAGCGTTACGGCAAGGCTAAATGATAGTGACACGGTTTATATCTCAATTTGGCCCTTACCTGGCGCTAATGAAATTGATATTGGCGATAGTCTTTATAGTAAAATTGCCGAATTGAATAAAACATTACCTTTAGGTATGTCGATAGATTTTGCCTTCGACGGTACACTTTATATGCGTGATGCGTTAAGTGAAATTTTCATTACTTTAATGGAAACTGTTATTTTAGTCGGCTTGGTCGTTGTCTTATTAATGGGGTCATTTAGAAGTGCGATGGTACCACTTATTACTATACCTATATCTATACTTGGCGCGGTAGCAGCGATGTCATTTATGGGTTTCTCGCTTAACTTATTAACCGTGTTAGCGATTGTATTATCGGTAGGTTTGGTGGTTGATGATGCGATTGTGGTGGTGGAAAACGTTGCCCGTTTAATGCGTAAAGGTTATTCAAAATTTGACGCTGCTTTAGAAAGTTCACGTCAACTACTTGTTCCCATTATTTCGATGACCTTAACGTTAGCTGCGGTCTATGCTCCTATTGGATTTTTATCAGGGTTAACCGGGGTTTTATTTAAAGAATTTGCTTTTACCTTGGCTATTGCGGTCATTATTTCAGGGATTGTCGCGATTACTTTATCATCGGTGATGAGCGCACATATCTTGCCTAAAGGTGGGGAAGAGGGGTGGTTAACACGAAAAGTGAATAAACTCTTTGATAATATTCAACAGGCTTATGGCAAATTACTGCAACGTATTTTTAAGTGGCAAGGGCAGGTTTTTTTAATTGCGGCTGTGGTTTCTTTGCTTTCAGTGCCTTTTTATTTGCAATCAAAGAAAGAGCTAGCGCCTGTTGAAGATCAAGCGAGTGTTATGTTTGTCGTTATGTCACCACCTGACTCTTCATTAGCGTACAACGTTGCTCAAATGGGACCTGTGGTGGAGACCTTACAAGAGATTGAAGGTGGTTTGAAAGTTTGGCAATTACTCTTTACTTCTGGTGGCTTTGGCGGCTTAGAGTTGGTCGGTGCTGACGATCGTAATTACTCTACACAAGAACTTATTCCAGAAATGTATGGCAAATTGGCGCAAATACCCGGTTTGAATATGTTACCTATATTACCCGGTTCATTGCCAACCGCGGGACAATTTGAAATTGAAATGGTGGTTAAATCTTCGGCATCCTACGCTGAAATGAAAAACTATGCTGATCAATTAGTGGGAGCAGCGTTTGCCAGCGGTGATTTTCTTTTTGCAGACAGTGATTTAAAAATAGATTTACCCCAAGTTGAGTTACAACTAGATCGCGAAAAAATTGCTGATTTGGGGCTTAATGTTGCTGATATTAGTCAACAAATGGGCATTCTATTGTCGAGTAACTTCGTTAACCGTTTCGATGCTAACGGTAAGGCATATCGTGTTATTCCAATGGTTGATAATAATATTCGGGGTAAAACTGAAGAGATCTTAGCGTTAAATATTAAGATACCTTCGGGAGAATTAATCCCCGTTTCGGCTGTTGCTGATTTAACATGGAAAACCGTACCGCGTGAACTATCAACTTTTGCTCAGCAGGCTTCATTTAAAGTTTATGGTGGCGTTGCGCCAGGCGTTAATAAAGAACAAGCGCTGTCAACACTAGAAAATGCGGCGAGAAATATGCTACCTACAGGTTACAGTATTGACTATGCTGGAGAATCACGTCAGCTTCGCAAAGAAGGCAGTACCCTAGTGATGGTATTAGGTGTTTCATTATTGATTGTATTTTTAGTTTTAGCGGTACAATTTAATAGCTTTAGAGACCCGCTTGTGGTGCTTTTAGGTTGTGTACCCTTAGCGTTGTCGGGAGCATTACTTTTACCTTATATTGAGTTAACCACCATTAATATTTATTCACAAATTGGTTTGATCACCTTAATTGGTTTAATCGCTAAAAATGGTATTCTTATTGTCGAATTTGCGAATCATGCTCAAATAGCTGGCGCCGATAAATTAGCGGCGGTTACAGAGGCGGCAACGACACGTTTGCGACCAATATTAATGACGACCGCGGCAACTATTTTAGGACATTTTCCTTTAGTATTGGTGACGGGAGCTGGAGCAGAAGCGCGAAACAGTATCGGTATTATTTTAGTGGCGGGTATGTTTATTGGCACACTATTCACGCTGTTTGTTTTACCGAGTTTCTATTTGTTATTCGCCGAGCGTCGACAGGCTTCAGTCGAAAATAGACCCGAGATGGCTATCGCTAAAAGCGAAGCTTAGTCACGGCTGTTGTTGCTTAGTAAAAAAGGGCGTTACTTTATCAAGTAACGCCCTTTTTTTAGGCAACAAACGCAGTTAATACTTTAAGGGGATCACTCGTCGCCACTGTTTCGTTGTTGAGGAATATCACTAAAGTACTGGACAAACTCTACTTCAAAGCCATTGGGGTCAAGAAAATATAAATTAGCTCGGTGTGTATGCTCAACGCCTTCTTTATGCACATCAAAGCCCGCCTTTACTAGTCTATTTTTTATTGCTGTTAAATTATCAGTCACAAAAGCAAAATGGGCTAAACCTACTTGATGTCCCAATAAATCTCGATTTTCTCCAATACCGTTATTGTTGAAAGTAAGGTATTGATAGTCGTCACCAAAGTGTACCCAATTGCGATCTACGCCAGACCATTGTGAAATGCCCTCAGCTCTTATTTTCCAATGAGGAAAGGCTGCTTGGTAAAATGTCAATGTTTGTGGAATGTCGTTAACGACTAAATTTAAGTGTTCAATGTGTAGCATAAGTATCCTTGTTTACTAACAGTGAAAAAACGATGAAAACTCAGCTTAAGCTGAAGTAAAAGGTTATTTCTAATAAGCTTGAAATTATATTATGCCAATTAAGTCCTAATGGACAGGGTGAACACTGAAGAAGTGAATTTAATCATAGACAACCTTGCTAAGCGCTGGAGTGTAAAAGTATCGAGGTTACCTTTTTATCAAAAAATAATCTTCCTATGGTGGCTTAGCGTGATTAATTTGGGGGTGTAATAAGATGTCGTGGCGAATGATTGTTCAGATAATGAGTTGGCTTGGTGTTAGTCATGTTATCAGTGGTTGTTTTTATCAATGAATCGTTGTCATAAATACCATGACAACGATAAATTAACGACCTGCTACTTGTGGGGTTATCGGTGGTCTTAGTTAAGTGTTTGCGTATAAAACTCAGAAAAATATTTACCGCCCTTAATTTCAAGGATTAAACGTAATTTGTAGCTTTGGCCTTTATCTGCAACCAAACGACCAAGTGGTGTTTCGCGCTTCCAGTAATAAGGCGAGTCTTTCATGCCGAGTCGAAAGGACGTTGCTTGGTTTTCTTTATCGACGAGAAATAAAGTCGCGGTGTCGATAGGAAAAGTAGAATTAACGGTCGTTATACCCTTATCATCCATAACATTTACTTCAAATTCTCCTGATTTTAAAATACATTTTTGCTGACTAACGTCACAATGTCCAAAGGGAACTAATTCAAAAGCGCGCGCTTGACTAGCACTATTCTCTTCCCATAAATCAGCTAAGGCAAAGCCTAAAATGGTCAGGATAGGGGCAACGATAATAGCTGTTTTAGTGTGTTTGTTCATAAAGCTTCCTATGAGTATATGTTACTTCGTCATGCTGAATTTATTTCAGTTGTTTAACTTGAGATCTTGAAATGAATTTAGGATGACGCCGACTTAGCTAGTTAGGTTTTAGTTCTGCCGCCCACTGAGTCAGTTTAGTTTTAATCATAACGGCCATTTAGCCCGTTCGGTGTTAAGTATTATGTCTGCTTAAGCAGAAGAATTTACTCATTATATCGTAATAAGTAAATATAAAGCCCTATTTATACAAGTTAAATAGGGCTTTAGTATTATTAATCAAAAAGTTGTCGTAAGACTAATTAGTGATCATGTGCTGCTGAAACACCACCGTGCGGTGTACGGAAGTTTTCAACCATTTGTTGGATATGAGCGGGTGCTGGACCTGTTACTCTTAATACAGCGAAAGCAACTGCAAAGTTAACAGCAGCGCCGACTGCACCAAAGGCATTAGGAGAAATACCAAAGAACCAGTTAGGACCCATGTCACCTAGGAAAGAAGTGCCTGGGATAAACATAAAACCTTTGTGTTGGAACACGTATAACATAGTTACACCGATACCCGAACACATGCCCCAAACTGCTGCTGGACCACTCATCTTCTTAGCAAATATACCCATCATTAGTGCAGGGAATATTGACGATGCGGCTAAACCAAAGGCTAGCGCCACCGTTCCTGCGGCAAAGCCAGGCGGATTTAAACCAAGCCAACCAGCAACCATCACTGATATTGTCATCACAATTCGACCTGCGAGTAACTCATCTTTCTCTGACATGTCAGGTGTTAAAATACCTTTCAATAAATCGTGGGAGATAGAGGAGGATATCGCTAATAACAAACCAGCGGCAGTAGATAACGCAGCAGCTAAACCACCGGCGGCAACTAAAGCAATAACCCAGTTTGGTAAGTTTGCGATTGCTGGGTTAGCAAGTACCATAATGTCACGGTCAACTTTAACCATTTCATTGGTCGCTTTATCAGCAGTATATTGTATTTTACCATCGCCATTCTTGTCTTCGTATTGTAAAAGACCAGTTTTTTCCCAATCTTTAAACCATTGTGGACGTTCAGCATACTCAAGGTTCTGACCGGCTACGGGTTCAATAGTGTTCATTAGGTTTAAACGAGCCATTGCGCCAACTGCCGGAGCAACTGTGTATAACAAGGCGATAAAGACTAATGCGTAACCTGCAGATTGACGTGCAGCTTTAACTGAAGGAACGGTAAAGAAGCGCATAATAACGTGAGGTAAACCGGCAGTACCTATCATCAGAGATAGAGTATATGCGAACATATTTACTGAGCCGCCCATGTTGTCAGTGGTGTACTCTTTAAAGCCTAATTCAGTAACAACTAAGTCTAATTTATCAAGTAAATAAACACCGCTACCGTCAGCCAACGTTGAGCCTAAGCCTAACTGTGGAATAGGGTTACCCGTTAACTGTAGTGAAATAAAGACTGCAGGAATGGTATAAGCAAAAATCAATACTATGTACTGAGCAATTTGCGTGTAAGTAATACCTTTCATACCACCCAATACGGCATAAACCCAAACAACGAACATACCGATGTAAAGACCTAAATCGTAATCAACTTCTAGGAAGCGAGAGAAAGCAACACCCACACCTTTCATTTGACCAATGATGTAAGTTAATGACGCTATGATTAAACAAACAACGGCAACAACACGTGCTGTTTTTGAGTAATAACGGTCAAAAATAAATTCAGGTACAGTGAACTTGCCGTGCTTACGTAAGTAAGGAGCAAGTAGCATGGCCAGTAGTACATAACCACCAGTCCAACCCATTAAGAAAACTGAGCCACCATAGCCAAGGAAAGAAATCATCCCTGCCATTGAAATAAATGACGCGGCACTCATCCAATCGGCACCAATTGCCATACCATTTTGTAATGGGGTAACACCACCACCAGCAACGTAAAAGTCACTAGTTGAACCGGCACGAGCCCACCAAGCAATACCAAAGTAAACGGCGAAAGAACCGAACACAGCAATGTATGTATAGAGTTTTAACTCATCCATTATGATTCCTCGACGTTATATTTTTTATCAAGATCGTTCATTTTTTTGGTGTACCAAAAAACTAAACCGACAAAAGTGTAAATTGAACCTTGCTGTGCAAACCAGAAACCTAGTTTGTAGCCACCGATACGTATTTCATTTAAAGGTTCTACTAATAGCAAACCGAACCCAAATGAAACGACGAACCAGATAACAAGACTTATAAATATTAGGCGCAGATTTTCTGACCAATATGTCTGTTTCTCTTCCATTATCCTCTCCTAGCAACTTAACTTATCTGGGTTTTAGCCCAGTTATTATGTGAAGCGTTTATTATTTTTTTACGCTTGATTTATCACCTGTTTTACCAATTAAGGCAGTAGTTACGTTTACTATTAATTCGGATCGCGATAAAACCAAAATCAAAATTCATAGTGAAATTTAACTATTATTGACACTAACAAGGTTTTTCGAATTGAGGTATTACACTTTAGTCTAGATTTTATACTTTAGGGTTGACGTAAGCGGGCTAAATACACTAAAAATAGCTATCTACTAAGTATGTTTTGTTAAAGGCTGAAAGAATATGGATCATGAACTCGCCGAAATTAGTGCTTTCCTTCAAGCGATTCCGCCATTCGATACCCTACCCGAATCGGTGACGTTACAATTAGTCAAAGAAATAAATATTTGCTACGTAAGGGCCAAACAACCGTTGCCACCTAATGGTATCGAGGAGGCGCGTCTTTACATCTTACGCAAAGGTGCTTTGGTTTATACCGACCATAATGGCCAGTTAGTGGGAAAATATACCGAAGGTGAAATTTGCAGTGTTTTTTGTCGACCCGCACAACGCAATGAAGTGGAGGTAAATACTGAAGAAGACACTTTACTGTACAGTCTTGATTATCAAACTTTGCTGTCTTTAGTTGCAGACTACCCACAAATAGACGCTTTTTTCATGCAAACTGCTGCAGAACGTTTAAAAGGAAAAATGAGTAAGGTTAATGAAGACGCGATTATTAATTCTTCACTGATTAATAACCCCATTAGTCAATTTTATCATCAACCAGTATTAACCATTAACAGTCATCAAAGCATACAAGAAGCGGCGCTAAAAATGACTGAAAAAGATATTTCTTGCCTAGTCGTAATCGATGATAAAGAAAGTGGTGTCGGTGCACCCGTTGGTATAGTCACCGATAAAGATATTCGTCGACGTTGTGTCGCTGAAGGGTTAAGTTTTACCCTGCCAGTCAGCGAGATTATGACCACAGATATGGCAACGTTACCCGAGCAAAGTAGCGCTTATGATGCGCTTATGTTGATGACTAGCAAGCGTATTCACCACCTCCCTATTACTGGCTTTAGTGATTCTGGAGAGTATGGCGAACTAGTGGCGATGGTAACTATCACGGACTTAATGAATAATGAAGGCCACAATGCCGTCAATATCACCAGTATTATTCGTAAAGCGGCGACCATTAACGATTTGATCCGTATCAGTAAATTAATACCAAAATTACAAATTCGTATGGCTAAACTCGGCACCAGCGCTGATCATATTGGTAAAAGTATTAGCGCGATAACGATGGCATTTACGATTCGAATTATTGAAATGTCAGAAAAAATCAATGGTAAAGCGCCAGTTCCCTATGCATGGGTAGCTTGTGGTTCTCAAGCAAGACAAGAGCAGCTTGCCCATTCTGACCAAGACAATGCTTTAATTATTTCTGATCAGGTACAACCTGAGCATGAAGCTTGGTTTGAAAACCTCGCCTCGTTTGTTTGTGATGGTCTTGCTGCCTGCGGTTTTATCTTGTGTCCTGGCGATATCATGGCTTCAAACCCTAAATGGCGACAACCACAAAAAATGTGGCATCAATATTTTGAGCAATGGGTGAATACTCCAAGCCCACAGGCGTTACTTAATGGTAGTGTCTTCTTTGATTTTGCTACAGTACATGGCGACGATTCTTTACTTAACGAAGTACGTAGCAAGCTGCTGGCAAAAACCAAAGGTAATAGCTTATTTCTCGCACACCTGTCTAGAAATGCTTTGATGCTGAGGCCACCACTGGGGTTTTTTCGGGATTTTGTGTTAATTTCTGATGGCGAGCATAAATCGAGTCTAGATATTAAGCACAATGGTATAGCGCCGATTGTTGATCTGGCAAGAATTTATGCGCTAGCCGAAGGGATCGCATCAGTGAACACTATAGAGCGCCTTAGAAAAGCAGCTGGAAGCCCTTCTATTTCTAAAGAGTCGGCGGCTAACTTAATTGATGCTTATGAATTTTTAGGCATATTGCGTTTAGAGCACCAAGCCAATTTACTTCAAGCAGGTAAAGAGCCAAATAATTACTTGTCACCGAAAAAATTGTCTAAGCTCGAACGTGAACATTTAAAGGATGCTTTTAAAGTCATTAAAGCATTACAAGATAGCAGACAGTCAACGTACTAAGGTTAAATATGCTCAGCAATCAACCCTTGTTTTATTGGTTACTCGGTTATGAAGCTCAACGAAAACGTGCTTGGGCACGAGCGCCAGAAGGAGCCTTAAAAGACTTTCTTGCTGTTAGTTTTCCTGAACCTGATACGCCATTAAATGATATTGAAATTTTGTCGGTTGATTTTGAAACCACTGGCCTTCATGCCATTAACGATAAGTTACTAAGTGTTGGCTTTATTGGCATAAAACAGCAGCAAATATCATTAAAAGACAGCTACCATCAAATCATCAAAACGAAGGATGATCTTAGCGCAGATAACGTTATTATTCATCAAATAACTGATCAGCAAAAAGAACAAGGCGCGCCATTAAAAGAGGTGGTTGAAGCCTTACTCAAAGCTTTGGCTGGAAAAGTAATGTTGGTACATTTTGCTCGTATTGAAAGACAATTCTTGCAACAAGCTTGTTTGGAACTTTATGGCGTAGCGCCACCTTTTCCGATGATAGATACCCTAATGATAGCAAAGCGTCAACTTGATAAAAAGGATGTCGCTTACGACCCCTCAGAATTAAGATTGTCAACTTTGCGCCACGCTCATGGCTTGCCAAATCATTTTGCCCATAACGCTTTAAATGACGCTATAGCTACGGCAGAACTGTTGATGGTACAAGTCAGTGAAATGTCTGATAACAACTCACTTAAATTGCACGATTTATTATTGTAATTTCGGCTCAATGAACCCATAAAAACTAATGGCAAGTAAATCTGTTGAAGGCAAGCGTAATATTTTCAAGTTGAATATTACTTTTGAACAATACCCCTGACAACTTACTACCGCTCTTATTTGAAATGGCTTATGGTGACCGTTTAGGCTTTATCAACGGAGGTTGATGTAGACTTAGCATTGGCCTTGATTATTTCAATATCTACTTTATCAATTAGTAATAAAACGTCTGCTAATTTTTTTCTTAAATCAGCAGAGAGCTTGTTAGGGAAGCTACATTTTTTGGCGACAGAAAGTGATTCTCTGCGGATAACGATGTTAAGTAAATTCTGGATAGAGTCGGTATTTGATAGTGCTAATGCGGGGAGTGGTTTTTCAACTGCTTGATTAAAGGTATCGTACGCTTCTTGTAATGCTACTTTTGCTTGTTTTAGTCTAGCCATGTAACCACCTATTTTATTGTTATTAAGGGCCTATTGGTGTTTATCACGATTAATCAAAACACCTATGGCCCCTTCTACAATAAATAGATTTGAAACTTTGTCTAGTGTTATTCGTTAGTAATTAAACGATTGCAGTAGTGTTAACGTTATCATCTTGCCTTGAACCTATAGCTAACCTTAGTTTCATGCTCTTACTTGACGATAAAATTTTAGGTGGTTAATTTCGCTTTTTTGATGATGGTAAATAATTCATCTTTTAAATGTAAACGCTGCTTTTTTTGTTGATCGAGATATTCATCCGAAGTATTTTCAGCCCCTTGTTCAATGTGATGTACTTCTTGATCGAGCTCGTGATATTTTTTGAATAAGCGAGCAAAATGAGCATCATTCATTTTTAGGCTGCGTATTTCATCAGCAAATTCTGGAAACTCGTGGTGTAAATCATGTTTTTCTATTATCATTTTTTATCCCTTATGTTGCGCAATTAATACAAGTTGTTGTGTAAGGTAAAGCGTGTAATCTTTCGATGTTTATTAGGGTGTTACAGCTTGAACAAAAGCCATATTTTTTATTTTTTAGACGATTTAATGCGGCAATAACATACTTTAGTTCAGCTTTTGCTTGGTGATGAATTTCATCTAGCACTTCATCATTTTCGGTTTCGGTCGCTTGTTCAGCAAAGTCCTGTGAGCGACCTTGATGTAAATCAGCTTCAATAGCACTTATGCGATGCTCTAGCTGAGCTTTTTTCTCTGTTAAGGAGGTTAATATTTCTTGATGAGTCATGTCATTTTCCTTTAAATGATAAGGGCTATGACTTTATTTTATGGCAACGTTGGCTAATTGTTTTGATCTAGCGCAAGTGTAAGCGAATAATTGGCAAGCTAGGGCTGATAAAAATAATGTAATGCCAATAAAAAAGACGCAGTAAGCGTCTTTTTTATTGGGTTATAAAGCTGTTTTATTTAGAAAACTGAAACTCTTTGGGTGGCGTTGCTCCCATTAAATGTTCAACAAAATAATCCCAACGTTTGCGCATCATGTAAGGTTCACGCGCAAAACCGTGGCCGCGATTAGGTAACATCAACATATCAAAATCTTTGTTAGCCTTAATCAAAGCTTCAACGACAATCAAAGTATTGTAAGGTGGTACATTGGTATCGGTTGTACCGTGAGCGATCAATAATTTACCTTGCAAACTGTCAACCGATAACTGGTTTGCTTGGCTGTCGTAATTGCTAATGCCTTCTTCATCTATAACTTCAAGACCATGGTATTTTTCGCCCCATTCATCAGCATAGTTACGGTTATCATGATTACCTGCCTGTGATACAGCTACTTTGTAGAAATTTGGAAAAGTTAATAACGCGCGAGTTGATGCGAAACCACCGCCAGAATGACCCCAAATACCAACGCGTGTTACATCAATCCAATTATGACGCTTAGCTAACTGTTCAATGGCAGAAACTTGATCAGGAATACCACTGTCGCCCATGTTGCCATAATAAAATTCATGGAAAGCTTTTGAGCGACCCGGTGTACCCAAAGCATCAATTTCTATAACAATAAAACCTAACTCAGCAATTGCTTGGTTATCGCCACGAGAGCTACGAAAATGACGGCCACGAATACTACCTACTTGTGGACCTGGATATAAATAATTAACTACAGGGTAAGATTGGCTGGCGTCAAAATTTGTTGGCTTGTACATTAAACCATAAATATCATTTTCACCGTTTCTGTCTTTAACAATAAATTCAACCGGTGCTTGCCAGCCAGACGCTTTTAATTGGCTAATATCCATGGTTTCTATGGTCAATTCTTTGTTATTACTAACGGCACGTACTCGGCTTATTTCAGCGGTTGTTGGTGTTGCCGCGCGGTCTAAAAAGTGTGTGCCGGCTTTGTTTAACGTAATGCGATGGTGCTTTTTCTCAGGTGTTAATAAGGTTAACTCAGAGCCATCTTTGTTAACGCTGTAAAGATAATGGTAATAAGGGTCACTGCCTTCTTTGCCTGCGCCAGTGAAAATAAGCTTACCCGTTTGTTGATCAACATGGAGTAATTCGATAACCGTCCAGTCACCTTGGGTAATTTGTTGTTTAACTTTCCCCGTTGCTAAATCTATTAGGTATAAATGTCCCCAGTTACTGCGCTGAGAAAACCAAATAGCCTCATTACTTTTTTCTAAATACTGCCAACTAATGCCATCGACACCTGATTCAAAAAAGCTTTTTTGTGTTTCTGACATAACAAGCTTAACTTTACCGGTTTTAGCATCAGCAATTTTCAACGTGGCAGTTTTGTGATCGCGCGTAGAAGAAACAAAGGCAAATGTTTTACTATCGTCAGCCCAATCTATGTCTAATAGTTCGCCTTTACGTCCAGCGACATGGTCAGTGATTGTTGAACGGTGAGCATCGGGTGCCATATCAAGTGGCGTGACCTTTTTACTTTCAACGTCGATAACGACACGATGAATAGCAAATATATGTTCATCACCCGGTAAAGGATACTTCCAAACGTCAATTGTTGGATGGCCAACTGCGGTTGACACTATGCCCATGTCACCTACGTTGCGGCCATCATGCTTAAAGGTGGTTAATTTTTTTGAGTCAGGCGCCCAAGTCACTACGGGAGAATCACGACGAACCCAGCCAGCATTATTGGTTGCATAGCCAAAGTCTTTAATACCGTCAGTGGTGAGTTGGCTTTCTTTATCTGTTATTAAATCACGTAACCATAGATTATGATCGCGAATAAAGACGGCACGTTTACCATCAGGTGATAAGTTTTCCGCACTTTTTTGGCTTAGTTCATCAAGCTGGCATAAATAATGAGTTAAATCACATTGGTAACTCTTTGCCTTTACTGAAAATTTGATGTTGTTTGCAGATATAAACTCTACTTGAGTGAAAGGGAACTTATCGTGATTTACTTCGCTATCAGTAATGCGAGCAAGTGATTCTGCTAATTTTTTATGATCGAATGCGAGAGATTTTTTCTGGCTATTAATATCAACTTTAAAAAATTTATCGCCGTCTTCAGTATGGCTGCGGTATACCAAAGTGTCATTGCTTGACCATAACGGGTAGTCAACAGTACCTGTTACTAACTTACTGGTATAGCTTGATAATTGTTGTTCAGCTTTTTTATAGTCGTCAACGCTTAGTTGTTTTGCCGACAACAGGGTTGGTGTCAGTGCAGAAATAATTGCAACGCCACTGGCAAGAATAAGAGATTTTCTCATCTAAATTTACCTTTTTTCATTATTAGTTATTCACTCGAGGATAATACAAGCAAAGCTATGATCAGCCTAACATTTCCTAACCGCTTCAAGTGTAATTATCGTTAAATATACAATTTTATAAGATGAAAGAATCGTTATTAACAGGCAAAAAACATCCCCTTTAGACTTATGTCTAATTTCTAAATAGCGATTAACGTTTTAAGTTATATCCATAAAATAAAAATAAAACGATAAAAAGTAGCCAAAAGATCGTATCTGCAGTTTTTCTGAGGCTAATACACAACAAACGGGGATAGCAAAATGTTTAACAAGAAAAAGCTTCTATTAGCAACAGGATTATTCGCACTGGCTGGCACAGCAAATGCGGCTTACGAAATTAAATTAGACAACGACGATAGTATTACTTTTGGTGGCTATATCAAAGCCGACGCACGTTACATCGATGGTACTGTTGCAGCAACTGATTATTGGTATGGTAGTGGCACGGCACTAGACAATAGTATTTCTAATTTTGGTATTGCGGTAAATGAATCACGCATTAATACTAAATATAAGCATGGTGATTTAACCGGTTTTATTGAAATGGATTTCTATGGAGACGCTGTTAGAGGAGGGGGTAATGAAATTATCTCAAATTCGTCAAACCCACGTATTCGTCATGCATTTATTAAATATAAAGATCTATTAATTGGTGACACTTGGTCAACTTTTGTTAACACCAGTGCACTTGCAGAAGCCGCTGATTTTGGTGGTCCATTGTTATCAGCAGCTTTTATTCGTCAAGGACAAGTTCGTTACACTATGGGTAACTTTCAGGTCTCTGTTGAAAATCCAGAATCATATGGTGGTGTCAGTGGCAATGATTCTATGCCTGATGTTATTGCTCGTTATAATTTTAAAGGCGATTGGGGTAATGTCGCTATTGCCGCAGTAGCCAAACGATTACAAACCGTTGGTGGTAATGAAGAATCAGCACTAGGTTATGGTATTTCAGGTCGCATTAATACTTTTGGCAAAGATGACTTTCGTTTTCAATTTCATGGTGGTGAAGTAGGTCGCTATATTGGCGTAACCGCATCAAAAGATTTAATTGGCGAAGAAGTTGAAGAAACAACCTCAATCAGCGTTGCATACCGCCATTTCTGGACCGAAGATTTACGAAGCACGGCCTTTTATGGTAACACCACTACAGAAGTTGCAGATTATGACCGTACACATTGGGGTGTAAATTTATTTAAAAATGTTACTCAGCAATTATCCTTCGGTGTTGAAGTGGGTAATTTTGAAATGGCAGATAAAAATGTTGATTCTGACTACTTACAATTTTCAGCAAAATACGTTTTATAAGTATACCGTTACATAAAAGCAAAGAATTCACACGTTTTGCGTTAGTTGACCTCCTATTCTGAGGTTTTTTGGGGAAGCTTTTGCTTCCCCTTTTTTATGTACAGGATGTACGGTATAGCGAGGTGGCATGGATGCCAAAGAACGCATATGTCATCCTAATACAAAAACAACCGTCCCAAAAACCGTCATCCTGAATTTATTTCAGGATCTAGTGTTATGAATATGGCAAGAAGCACAGATACTGAAACAAGTTCAGCATGACGGAGTCTTTAGCATAAATTTAACATAACCAAGTCTTTAAAATAAAAAACCGTCATCCTGAATTTATTTCAGGATCTAGTGTTATGAATATGGAAAGAAGCACAGATACTGAAACAAGTTCAGCATGACGGAGTCTTTAGCATAAACTCAACATGAAGCAGTCTTTAGAATAAATTCAGCATGACGAGGTCTTTAGCATAAATTCAACACAACCAATTATTTAGAATAAAAGACCGTCATCCTGAATTTATTTCAGGATCTAGTGTTATGAATATGGAAAGAAGCACAGATACTGAAACAAGTTCAGCATGACGAAGTATTTAGCATAAATTCAGCACGACGAAGCCTTTAGCATAAATTGAACATAACCAAGTCTTTAAAATAAAAAACCGTCATCCTGAATTTATTTCAGGATCTAGTGTTATCAATATAGCAAAAAGCACAGATACTGAAACAAGTTCAGTATGACGAGGTCTTTAGCATAAGTTCAGCATGACGAAGTCTTTAGCATAAATTCAGCATGAAGCAGTCTTTAGAATAAATTCAGTATGACGAGGTCTTTAGCATAAATTGAACATAACCAAGTCTTTAAAATAAAAAACCGTCATCCTGAATTTATTTCAGGATCTAGTCGTTGATACTGATAACTTCAGTACCAACATCACCCCTCTACTACTTTTTAAACTTAGCAAAGGCATCAGCAAAAGCGTTACCCATAGCGGCATTTTCACTCTTTTTAGCGGGTGGCTTTGTATTACGTTGCGGGTTTGGCTTAGCCGTTTTGGGTGTGGTATTTTGTGAACGAGGCTGAGGCTTATTCGTCTGTTGGTTTTGTTCTGGCTTGGTGGTCACTGTTTCATCTAAACGCATAGATAAGCTAATGCGTTTTCTAGCCGCATCAACTTCCATTACTTTTACTTTAACAATATCACCTGCTTTCACAATTTCACGTGGGTCGCTAACAAATTTGTCAGTAAGTGATGAAATATGTACTAAGCCATCTTGATGAACACCTAAATCGACAAAGGCACCAAAATTGGCAACGTTTGAAATAACACCTTCAAGTACCATGCCGACAGTTAAGTCATTAATGGTATTTACACCTTCTTTAAACTGTGCGGCTTTAAAAACAGGTCGAGGATCTCGGCCGGGCTTTTCTAGCTCACTAATAATATCTTTAAGCGTTAATTCGCCAATATTAATATCGTTGAGATCTGTGATATTAATTTTACTTAATTGTTCACTATTACCGATTAAATCACTAATGTTGCTATTAAGATGGGCAATGATCTTTTCAATAACTGGGTAGCTTTCTGGATGAACACCTGAATTGTCTAGTGGATTTTTACCACCTGAAATACGTAAAAATCCCGCTGCCTGTTCAAAGGCTTTAGGACCCAAACGCGCTACTTTCTTGAGTTCTTTTCTGTCATCAAAACGACCATGTTCGTCGCGATAAGCAACGACGTTATCAGCCATCGTTTTATTTAATCCTGAAACTCGTGTTAATAACGCAGCCGAAGCACTATTTAAATCAACACCGACATTATTTACACAATCTTCTATAACATTGTCGAGGGTTTTACTTAGCTGGCTCTGACTTACGTCATGTTGATATTGACCAACGCCAATCGCTTTAGGGTCAATTTTCACTAGTTCAGCTAATGGGTCTTGTAAACGCCGTGCAATAGAAACCGCGCCGCGAATGGAGACGTCTAAATCTGGAAATTCTTTTGCGGCAAATTCTGAAGCAGAATAAACAGAAGCACCGGCCTCACTGACCATCACTTTTTGTGGTTTATTTGCTTCTAATGCCTGAATAACCTCTGCCGCGAGTTTGTCACTTTCACGTGAGCCAGTACCATTACCTATCGCGAGTAATTCAACTTTGTGTTGTTGGCATAAATTGACTAAGGTTCGTACTGATTTTTCCCAATGATTCTGTGGTGCGTGTGGGAAAATTGTCGCGGTTTGTAATAATTTACCGGTAGCATCAACAATCGCTAATTTACAACCCGTTCGCATACCTGGATCTAAGCCTAGTGTCGTTTTTGCACCAGCGGGCGCAGCCATTAATAAATCACTTAAATTGGTGGCAAAAACTTTTATCGCCCCATTTTCTGCTTGTTCACGTAAATTACCCAATAGTTCAGTTTCTAAGCTTAGGCTTAATTTTATTTTCCATGCCCAGCGTACCACTTTAGTGATAAATTCTGCACCAGCTTGTCCGGTTAAACGCAGATTGTAGTGCTCACAAATAATTTGTTCGGCACTTGAGTACTGACTATCTTCTTGGTTTGGGTCTACGTTAATACTGAGTTGTAATATTTTTTCATTGCGACCACGCAACATCGCTAAAGCACGATGTGAGGGAACATTTTTTAATAATTCTGAGTGCTCGAAATAGTCGCGATATTTAGCGCCTTCTTGCTGTTTGCCTTTAGCGACAATACTGGTTAAATGTGCTTGCTTTAATAAATGCTTACGCAGCTTTTGTAATAAATTGGCGTCTTGAGCAAAACGTTCAATAAGGATATAAATAGCGCCCTCAAGGACTGATTTTTCATCGCTAAAACCGGCATCATTATTGATAAAAGCTTTTGCTTCAACTTCTGGCGTTAACGCCCAGTTATTATAAAGGTTATTGGCAAGTGGTTCTAAACCCGACTCTATGGCTATTTGGCCTTTAGTGCGACGCTTAGGTTTAAACGGTAAATATAAATCTTCTAAACGGGTTTTGTTGTCTGCTGCTTGTAATTCTTTTTCTAATGCTGGCGTTAATTTATCTTGTTGGGTGATGCTGGTAATAATGACTTTTCGACGATCTTCAAGCTCACGTAAATAACTTAAACGTTGATCAATGTGGCGCAGATGATTATCGTCTAACCCTTGAGTAACCTCTTTACGGTAACGCGCAATAAAAGGTACGGTTGCGCCGTCATCAAGCAAGTTAATTGCTGAAGTTATCTGAGCGGTTTTAACGTTAAGTTCTGTTGCGATGAGTTCAGCAATGGTAGCCATTAATTGACGAGCCTTTTTGAAAGAATAAGTTTTAAAGCACTATGTTGCCATGGTTTGATAGCAGCATCAATTTGCTTGTTAGGTTTGTGGATGAAGATTAATGATTGAAAAATGAATGTTTTGTTTATCGCGTTTTTCGTATGAAAAACATTAGCCAAGTTAGACCTTAGTAAGGTCACTTGGCATTAAATGGCGATGCTAAAACTCTTCACTTTCGGGAAGGTCTGTTGGTAAATCGGCAGACAACCACTTACAAATTAGGTCATTTGCTGTTTCTAACCCCGTATATTTTAATGATGAAAAAGCTTGTACGGTAATATCTGCATTTAACGATGCTAAGGCTTTTTTAACCTGAAGCACTTCAGCACTTCTTTTGCCTTGTGAAAGCTTGTCGCATTTTGTTAATAACGCCAATATCGGTAAATCACTGTCCGCGGCCCATTGGATCAAGTCCATATCAAGATCTTTTAACGGATGACGAATATCCATTAAAATAACTAGGCCTTTTAAACAATCACGTTTTTCTAAATATTCGCCAAGTGCTTTTTGCCATTTTTTCTTCATTTCAATCGGCACTTTGGCAAAGCCGTAACCGGGTAAGTCAACCAAGCGTCTGTTAGGTGCGACTTCAAAAATGTTAATAAGCTGCGTTCGACCCGGTGTTTTACTGACACGAGCTAAACCACGTTGGTTAGTTAAGGTATTTAGTGCGCTTGATTTACCCGCATTTGAACGTCCCGCAAAGGCCACTTCTATACCGTTGTCTTCAGGCAAGCGACGAATATCCGGCGCACTTAAAGTGAAAGTGGCTTTACTTAAATGAATAACAGGTGATGACAAAATGGTGTCCAATAACAAATAAAAAAAGCATTATATCTTTTTTTTCTCGTGAAACAGTAAAAAGTGTCATTTTTTAAGCTTAATTTTTACTATGCTTATTACACCGTGATGATATTAGTGTAAAATATGACTAGTTTTTTATATTCATCCGTTTATTTTTTAGTGAATACTTAATCAATAGTAATAGAGCAGAGAGCCATTCAATGAATAAAATTATTTTTTCGTTAATTCTTGCCGTAACGAGTATTAATGTCGCGTTCGCAGCAACCGGAAGTGTTGATGCAGGTAAAAGTAAAGCAGCTATGTGTAGTGCTTGTCATGGTGCTAATGGGATTGGCGCAAGTGATGCGTTTCCTAACTTAGCGGGTCAGCATGCTGCCTATATTGTTAAACAACTACAAGCCTTTAAAAGTGGTACACGTGTCAACGCTATGATGGGACCAATGGCTGCTGGCTTATCCGATCAAGATATGGCTGATATCGGTGCTTACTTCTCAAGTTTAGATAGAAGTGGCGCAACCGTTTCAGTTGAACTTGCTAGCATGCATTCAGCTCCGGCTGCTGTAGTAGAAACTGTTGCTTATGTTGGCAATGCTAGTGCAGGTAAGAGCCTTTACGAATTAGGTGATGCTTCACGTAATATTGCTAGCTGTATCGGCTGCCATGGTAAAGAGGGCAATAGTCAGGTACTAATCAACCCTAATTTAGCCAACCAACATGCCCAGTATATCGAAAAGCAATTATATGCTTTTAAAGATAAAACGCGCATTAACTATGCAATGAATCAATTTGCTGGTGCGATGACCGATGAAGATATTGCCGATATGGGCGCCTATTTTGCTGATACCAAGGCCGTTGCTCATGTAAAACCTAAGCGTGTTACTAAGGTTGCGATTATTACCGAAGAAGCGATTGCCGGAAAAGCAAAGTCAGCAATGTGTAGTGCTTGTCACGGTGCGGACGGTAATAGTTTAGTGCCTATGTATCCAAAATTAGCAGGACAACATGCGGAATATACAGCTAAACAACTAAAAGAGTTTAAATCTGGTGTGCGTGAAAATGCGGTAATGGCAGGTATGGCTGCAGCCTTGTCTGAACAAGACATGGCTGAATTAGGCGCATATTTTGCTAGTCAAAAACCGACGCCAGGTAATGGCAAGGGCTCTGAACTAGGGCGCAAATTATACTTTGGTGGAGACACAGCTCGTGGTATTACCGCTTGTATCGCTTGTCATGGCGCAACGGGTAAAGGTGTTGCAAAAGCTGGTTTCCCTGTTGTTGCTAATCAAAGTGTTGAATACTTAACTGCACAGTTAATGAGTTTTAAAACCGGTGAACGCAATAATGATCGTAATGGCATGATGGGAAATATAGCTAAACGTTTGAAGAAAAATGACATTGATGCATTAGCGCAATACATGTCTTCAATGAAATAAAGCACGGTTAAAAGAATATTTTTAAAAAAGCAGCTTAATAAGCTGCTTTTTTATGCCTGCTAAGTGATCAATAAATTAGTCCGATGGGTATAACTTGTGTAAACTGTTTGATATTGAAGACTGCAGTGCCTAAGGTAATAACCTTACCAATCATTGCTAGCCACATTTAATTATCTACATATATAGAGAGCTCATTGATGAAAAGAATACTACTAAGCTTGGTTTTATTAGGAACAAGTGCACTAAATATCAGCTATGCTGCCCAAGGTAATGTTGATGCCGGTAAAACAAAATCTGCAATGTGTGGAGCATGTCACGGTGTTGATGGTAATAGCTTAGTACCTATGTATCCTAGTCTGGCTGGACAAGGTAGTAGCTATATCGCGAAACAATTAGCTGACTTTAAAACGGGGCTAACTTCGGGCGGAAAAGAAGGCCGTGTTAATGCAATTATGGGTGGTATGGCCATGGCATTGAGCGAACAAGATATGCTTGATTTAGGCGCTTATTATAGTGCACAACCTGCAAAATATGCGGGTGGAGCAACCAGTGACGTTGGCAAAAAGCTATATTTTGGTGGTGATATAGAGCGTGGAATTACCGCTTGTATTGCTTGTCATGGCGCTGATGCAAAAGGCATGTCACAAGCTGGTTTCCCAGCTCTGGGCGGACAAAATGCAATGTACTTAACTGCTCAGTTGGAAAGTTTTCGTTCGGGAGCTCGCAACAATGACAAAAATGGCATGATGCGAAATATTGCTATGAAGCTAGAAGATGCAGATATTGCCGCCTTAGTGCAATACATGTCGACGATAAAATAGTCGCTTATAGCTACATGTAGTTCTGAACATCGTCTTTATTTGCCATCCATGGCACCAAGACATACCGTTCATCCTGAACATCGTCTTTATTTGCCATCCATGGCACCAAGACATACCGTTCATCCTGAACATCGTCTTTATTTGCCATCCATGGCACCAAGACATACCGTTCATCCTGAACATAAAGCAGCTTAATAAGCTGCTTTTTTATTGGCTAAGATAGGTTAATGTCGTACACTAAAATAGATATTATTAGTTGGTAATTTGTTGATTTTAAAGGTAAGGGTAATTATCTTGATGGAACTGGGTCTTTAGTGAAAAATCATTCAGTTGTTAATAATATGATTGCTTGTCATCAATGCGATTCGTTATTACCTATGCCGTATTTATTAGAAGGACAAAATGCTTTATGTGGTTGTTGTGGCGCGATGTTGTTTTCAAAGAAGAGGGATGCGATTAATCGAACCCTTGCTGTCGCCATTGCAGGGTTATTGTTTTTTTTACCCGCGGCATTATTACCTATTATTGGCATCGGCGCCGCAGGTCTTTACAATGATGCCTCTCTGGTTGACTGTATTACGCTTTTAATTGATAGTCGCAATTACGTACTCGCCTTTGCTGTTTTTATGTTTACCATTGCTATCCCTGTAGTGAGGCTGATCACGGCCTTATATATTTCATGGTGCATAAAGTTTCAAAAAATTAAACCTTCGTTGTTAGTGTTTTTTCGCTCTTATCATGTTTTAGATACTTGGACGATGCTCCACGTTTTTTTACTTGGTGTTGTTGTTTCTATGTATAAACTTTCTTCACTGGCTGATATGACGATTGATGGTGGGTTAATTAGCCTAATATTCCTGTTGTTATGTTCAACATTGGTGTCGGTGACAATAGATCAGCACAATATATGGCATGAGCTGGAGAAATCTCTTGAGCAATAAAGCCCTTGCCGCAGGTTTAGGCAGTTGCCCAAAGTGTCATAAGCTCAATGTTATGCATAGCGAGCGACAAGTCTGTTCACGCTGTTTAACGCTATTTTCTGCTCGAAAACCTAAAAGTATTGAATACACGTTAGCTTGGACCATTGCCGCGTTAGTGATGTTTATTCCGGCTAATATTTATCCTATGATGGTGTTTTACACTTTCGGCAACCCCGAAGCATCAACCATTTTGGAGGGGATCGCCATTTTTATTCAAATGGGGATGTTGCCGGTAGCGATCATCATTTTTATTGCTAGCTTTGTTATACCCTTAGGGAAAATTATTGGGCTATTTACCTTGATGTACAACACCAAAAGAAAAACACAATTGTCGTTAAAACAACAAGGAAAGTTATATCATATTGTCGAATTTTTAGGACCATGGTCAATGCTCGATGTATTCGTGGTGACGGTCATGGCTGCGGTCGTTAATTTAGGCTTTTTATCTAGTATTGAACCAGCAGTTGGTATTACCTACTTTACTTTAATGGTAATTTTTACCATTTTTGCCGCGGAAAGCTTTGATCCGCGACTATTATGGGATAACTATCAGAAGCATAATCATCAGTCACTTTCTGAAAAAACATATAACAAAACGGATGTCCCTCATCATGACAAATAAAACTATTCTTGCCGAATCAAAAGCTATTATTAAAAGTCGAGAAGGTATTTCTGCTGTCTGGTTAGTGCCTATTATTGCGTTGTTATTTGGTGCTTGGCTAATTATAAAAGCTGTTTCTGACCGAGGCACGTTTATCACCGTTCAGTTTGAAAGTGCAAGTGGTATTGTGGTTGGTAAAACTCAAGTTCGCTATAAAGGACTTACCACAGGTATTGTTCGTGACGTTGAAGTATCTGAAGACTTACAGAGTGTTATTGTCGAAATTGAAATGATTTCAAGCTCAAAAAAAATGTTGACCGATAAAACACGTTTTTGGTACGTGACTGCCGACGTTTCATTTCAAGGTATTACCGGATTAGACACTTTGTTATCAGGGAGTTACATAAATGTGATGCCTGATATAGAAGAAGAAGGTAAAGCAAGGAGTCACTTTATTGCCTTAAGTGAAGAACCGGTATTAGATCAAGCAACGCCAGGTTTACATGTATCATTAA
The DNA here is from genome assembly GCF_014077405.1 of Colwellia sp. BRX10-9. Lineage (NCBI taxonomy): Bacteria > Pseudomonadati > Pseudomonadota > Gammaproteobacteria > Alteromonadales > Colwelliaceae > Colwellia > Colwellia sp. BRX10-9. The sequence goes on from NZ_JACGVV010000016.1 coordinate 64,997, forward strand.
CTACAAAAACTTTGGGTTCATTAGGCAAGAAATCGCCGGTTTTATTTAAACAAATTACCGTCGGTTATGTCGCTGGATTTAACTATGAGGCAACTTCTGATCTGATCAATATTAACCTTTTTATTGAACCTGAGTACGCTAACTTAGTAAAAGAAAACTCGCGTTTTTGGAATACCAGTGGCGTAACAGTATCAGGCTCATTAACTAGTGGTGTTACTGTTCATACCGATTCACTGGCATCTGTTGTTGCTGGAGGTGTGGCTTTTGGAAACTCTGATTATGAAGCTGTTATGGGACCAGCGATCAACGGCCAAAATTTCACCTTATATTCTGATTATGAAACCGCCAATATGGGCCATGAAATTCAGTTAATGTTAAACTGGAATTCAGGTATAGATCGCGATGCAGCGATTATGTATCAAGGGTTAACATTAGGAAAAATTACCGACTTTACTCGTATTGATCCCGAAGAAAGGATCATCGAAGCCAGTGCTATTATCAATCCTCGTATCATTCCCTATTTAACCAGTGGTTCGCAGTTTTTTGTTATAGCGCCAAATCTGGACTTAGGCGGCGTTACAAATTTACATACATTAATGCTAGGCGCTCACATTGGTATTCGTCCATCAGTTGATGGTAAACCGTTAAATAAATTTAACGTATATAATCAAGAGCCTGCCTACCAATATAGTGAGCCTGGGTTACATTTAGTGTTAAAAGCACAAGATGTTGGCTCTTTAACCACAAGCTCTAATATTTATTATAAACAGCAGAAAGTAGGTACTATTCAGGCAATTGAAAATATTGGCCCTAATGAATTTTTAGTACACATTTTCATTGAACCTAAATACAAAAGCTTTGTTTCTAGTGATAGTCACTTTTGGAACGCCAGTGGTTTGCATATTTCAGGTGGCTTACAAAATTTTGATATACAAGCACAATCTATTCAGTCGATGTTAGCGGGCGGTATTGCTTTTGACTTAGGTGATAATAATGAAAAATCAGCACCTAAGAATGGTGATAGCTTTCAGCTGTTTATTGATAAAAACGTGGCTAAACAACGTTCAACATTTAATCTTTATACGAATAGTGCCCATGGTTTAAGTAACAAAACCCGTATCATGCTAAGAGGTGAAGAAATTGGTTCTGTTCATAAAGTCATTCGCCAGCAAGACCAAGTTACCCTTCAGGTTGGGGTCTTAACTGATTACGAATATATTCTCCGAGAAAACAGTCAGTTTTGGCTCGTTAATGCCGACTTATCCTTGTCAGGAATGACAAATACCGATGCTTTATTTGGCGGGGCGTATATTAGCGTTAACGTTGGAGAAGGTGAAAAAGCCCATGATTTTATTGTCACTGACTTACCACCGGCAAAACACTTATCATCACAAGGACTACAACTTTCGCTAAAATCAGAGCAAGGGAATGTCGTTAATCCTGGCAGTCCGATTAGCTTTAGAGGCATAGCTGTAGGACAAGTGGATAATGTTTCTCTCGATACTACAGGTAATAACGTTGAAATAAATATTACCGTTGATGAAGAATACCGACATTTAATTTCTAATTTTACCCGTTTCTACAACGCCAGTGGTGTAACAATAAGTGGTGGTCTAGGGAATTTTATTGTTAAAACAGAATCTGCTGATGCGATATTAAAGGGGGGGATCAGTTTTATAAACCCAGAAATAAAGCCTGAGCAAGACACCGTTGAAGAGGGAGAGAAATTTACTTTATTTGATAATGTTGAGTATGCAAAATTAGCGGGCGTTGCCATAGAAATTCATTTTAGTGATGTAGAGGGCTTGAAAAATAATTTAAAAATAAAATATCAAGATCAACAAGTTGGCTTAGTTTCTCGGATCAAATTTGATCAGCAAGGATTTGGCGCAACCGTTTATGCTTTTCTAAATGACAGTGGCCGAAAGTTCGCGGTTGCAGACTCAAAATTTTGGTTTGCTAAACCAGAGCTTGCTCTTGTGGGCTCAGTAAATGTTGGCGCTATTCTAGAGGGGGGCTTTATTGGATTAATGCCAGGTAAGGGAGAAATAAGTCATCGCTTTGAGGCCAAAGCCATTATGCCGGTAACAACGACGCTTCCTTCAGGGTTAAATCTTTCATTAAGTGCAAAAAACTTAGGTTCAGTAAGAACTGGCAATCCTGTGCTTTATCGACAAGTTAAAGTTGGTCGGGTAATTGGTGTCGACTTATCACCTACTGCCGACACCGTTAATATCTATATTAATATTTATCCGCGTTATGCGCCTTTAGTAAGTCAAAGCAGTCGGTTTTGGAATACCAGTGGTATTCGTATTGATGCGGGGCTTTTTTCAGGGATCAATATAGACTCAGAATCTATAGAAACACTGCTTGCCGGTGGTATAGCTTTTGCTACACCTGAGGTTGACGTTAAGGAGACTTTTCAGCCAGCAGAGCAAGGACAACTATTTAAGTTAGCACGAGATGTTGATGACGATTGGCATAAGTGGCAACCTAAAATTGAATTGTCGCAATAAGAACAAGAGATACCCCCCTTAACTTTGTTCAATACACTGTTGGCGATAGCGTTAAGGAAAAGCCGTAAATTTGGTCTAAAGTTACAATTTGTTGTTTATTTATTAATAACTATAATAATAAAGTTCATACAATTCGTTAAAAACCAATAGGTAACGAATTGGCATGACTCATGCTATTAAGCATGCAAACAATATTAACTCATTATAATAATACAGTGGAAAAACCTATGGAAAATGAATTCCCCGGCACTAATAAAGAGCTAACACCGCTCACAAACTCTAATCGTATTCAAGTAATGGACTTACTTCGTGGTTTTGCCTTAATTGGCATTATTATGATGAATATCGAATGGTTTAATCGCCCTGTTAGCGCATTACTGAGCTTTGATTATAGTCTTACTGGCTTCGATTGGGCATCAAGTTGGTTAGTTAAAGTGTTTGTAGAAGGCAAATTTTATAAGTTGTTTTCAATACTTTTTGGTATGGGTTTTGCCATCATGCTCGTTAGGGCGCAAGAGGCAGATCGTAAATTTGGCGCATGGTTTACCCGACGTATGTTGGCATTATTTGTTTTTGGTATGGCGCATTTAATTTTTCTTTGGGGTGGAGATATTATTCACGACTATGCGGTAGGAGGTTTGCTTTTACTGGGGTTTGTTTTACTTTTACGCATTAAAAAATTAGCGCGATTTAATACCCCCGCTACGTTTGCAAAAGTGGGTTTCTCACTATTATTGATGCCGTTATTGGTTTCAATGTTTGCCGCTCTTTATTTTGGTGTTACCCGTGACAACACCGTAATAGCCAACGATTGGCAACAGGAAGTCAGCATTAATCAGCAGCTTGATGTTTTACTGCAACAAGAAAAAGATAATCCAAAAGAAATATGGGTTAGTAAAGATACCGAGATTGAAGACGAAAGTACCTTAATAGCAGCGAGTGCGGCAGTCATCGATAGTGATGTTGAAGCATTAGAAGAAAAAGAAGAAGCTGTACAAGTCGATGAAGATAGCATGACCGACGAAGAGCTTATTATTTATAAAGCTCAACAACGTTTTGAACGAAAACAAAGCCGTGCGCAAGATGAAGCAAAAGAAACAGCAGCTTTTACGCAAACTAGCTATATTGAAGCGACTAAGTACCGAGCTAAAAGCGCCGTTGAAGCTTTAGGTAACACGCCAACCTTTGCCTTCTTTGTTTGTTTACCTCTTTTCATGGTGGGCTATTGGTTAGTCGCTAGTGGCAGAATGAAAAACCCACAACAACACCAAAGTTTCTTCAGTGTTATGTGCTGGGGCGGATTGAGCATTGGCCTACTGTTAAGTATTGCTGGAACTTTTATTAGTCTACACCCAGTGACAAAAAGTGCTATCGAAGTGAGAGCGGGCGGACAAACTATTTTTTATTATGGGCAGTTTGTTCTCTGTGCCGGTTATATTGGCTTGTTTGTAAAATTAGCCAGCAAAGCTTGGTTTATCAAAGGTTTTTCATGGTTGGCACCGTTAGGAAAAATGGCGCTTACTAATTACATCGGTCATTCTATAATCTTAACGACAATATTTTATGGCTATGCTGGTGGTATGTTTGGCCAAATAGCCCGCGGACAACAAATGCTTATTGTCGTCGCGGTGATTTTTGCCCAAGTTGTTTTTTGTACACTATGGTTGAAATTCTTTAGATTTGGCCCGTTAGAATGGTTATGGCGCTCAATTACGTACCTGAAATGGCAACCACTACGCTTAGAAAAAAAACTTGATACAAGTATAGCTTCTTAGGTTTTACTGGGAAAAATTACTGCATAATATGCTGGAATTGTTTAACTGCGATTTCAGCATTTTCACTTTCAGTGATCGCGGTAACAACCGCTATACTGTCAACACCCGTCTGCCAAACACGTTCTGCTCGTTGATGATTAATACCGCCAATGGCTACAACCGGAATATTGCTGGCTAATTTCAATAGCTGTTGTAAGTTATCTACCCCTTGAATTTGTCCGCTCATATTTTTAGTTTTAGTGGGAAATATAGCGCCAATCGCTAAATAAGAGGGTTGTAATTGTTGTGCTAATAAAAATTCATAACAACCATGAGTACTAATACCTAAGTGTAAACCTGACTGATGAATCTTAGTTAAATTAGCGTTTTGTAAATCTTCTTGGCCGATATGCACACCGTAAGCGCGATGCTTTATTGCTAATTGCCAATAATCATTAATAAACAAGCGCGTTTTATACGGCTGACTAATGGCTATGGCTGCAATGATTAGTTTTTCAAGCTCGATGTCCGTCTTATTTTTCAACCGCAGTTGAATAATGTTTAAGCCTAATGGCAATAAACGTTTTAACCAATAAAGTGAGTCAACCACAGGGTAAAGCCCAAGCTTATTATCTGATAGTGCCAACGATGGAAAAGGCGGTAACTGCTGATATTTCTTGACTAGGTTGGATGATATTCTGGGGAAAAAGTCAGCACTATTAGGCCAATGGGTTTGTTCAAATGCACCATAATAATCGGTTTTTTTCATGCTAGCAGTTACCGATTTAGCTAAACCCTGATTAATAAACGCTTTGGTTAAGGTAAAGGCATCACGTAATAAATAGCCGTGTGCTAAAAAAGCCGCTAATGCGCTAGCAAAGGAGCATCCACCACCATGACTGTAAGAAGTATTTATTCGTAGTGAAGAGAGTTGATAACTTATCGATGATTGCTCAACGTGATGTAAACAATAGTCATCACTGACTTGTAAACCATCATTGTCTAACACGGCACTGTGCCCACCTTTTACGATGACGCTGGCGACGCCTAATTCGGCAATTTTTATTGCCAGCTCAACGGGGTTAAGTATCAATAAGTTTGATAATTGTTGCGCTTCCATCAGGTTGGGGGTAATAACATCAATATAGCTGAACAATAGGGTTAAATCTTCTCGCTGTAGTGTCGAAAAACGACCACCGACGCTCGCTTGGCCAACGGGGTCAAAAACGACACTTATTTTTGAGTAGTTAGCTTTAAAGCCCGCTAATAATTCGGTTAACCATGTGACTTGTTCAAGATTGGCTATTAAGCCAATCTTAATGACACTGGGTGGTTTATCACTAATTAATACCTTAGCTTGTTGTTGTAATGTCTCGCTAGCGACCGGATTTATCGAGACAAGGCGGTTAGCGTTTTGTACGGTATTCGCGGTGATCAAATGACAAACTTCAACACCCAAGGCATGACCTGTTTTTATATCGGCGGCAATGCCCGCACCACCGGAGCAATCGCTGCCAGAAATCGTCCATACAATCGGTTTTTCTTTAACACTTTCTGTCATAGGGTTATCCTTGTTGCCTTATTGATGCCAAAAAGGTGTATCTAGGGTTGGCGTTGATCGTCCAGATAGTCGGGTTGTCTTTAACACTTTTTGTCATAGGTTTATCCTTATTACCTTATTACCTTATTACCTTATTGCCTTATTGATGCCAAAAGGGTGTATCTAGGGTTGGGGTTGATGGGTGAGCGGTTTGTCGTTGCTGCATTACACCCGCCATGTATCCTTGCTCGCCAGCGACAATGGCTTGTGCGAAGGCTTTTGCCATCAGTACCGGACTATCTGCCAAGGCAATTGCTGAATTTAATAATACGGCGTCGTAACCCATTTCCATGGCTAGACAAGCATCTGAGGGTTTGCCAATACCCGCATCTAAAATGAGAGTTGCATCTGGAAGCCGCGAACGAATTGTTGCTAAATTATAAGGGTTCATTAGACCCTTACCTGTGCCTATTGGCGATGCCCAAGGCATGATCACCTGACAACCTAAGTCATATAAACGCTGACACACCACGAGATCGTCGGTGCAATAAGGTAGCACTTTAAAACCCTCATTTAACAACTGTTCACTGGCCTTTAATAGCTCGATAGGGTCTGGTTGTAAATTATAGTCATCACCGATAACTTCCAATTTTATCCAATCCGTTTGAAAAATTTCGCGGCTCATTTTTGCTAGGGTTACCGCTTCTTTAGCTGTTTTACAGCCCGCCGTATTGGGTAATAAAAACCCCTGAGTCTCTTTAACAACCTCTTGAATATACTGCCAAATTTTTGCGCCTGACTGTTGCGCAGGGTTTTGGCGTTTTAACGACAAGGTGACAATTTTTGAGCCACTGGCTAAGATCGATTTTTTCATGATCTGTGGCGAAGGATAAAGTGCGCTACCAATTAATAAACGACTATTAACCGCTTGTCCGTATATCATTAGTTCGGTTGAAAATGTCATCATTAACCTCCCTGAATAGGAAACAGTACATCTATACTATCCTCTTGATTAATTGTGGTTTTTTGATAGTCAGCTTTACCAATAAAGTCACCATTAAGGGCTACGGCAAAACTTTGTTTTTGCTGCTCTGGCGTTAAATAATGCAGTAATGCCATTGATATATTGGGGGTTATACTGGCAATGGTGATTACTTGTCCATTGATAAAATAGGTTGTTATAGCTGCTTTAGTATTCATTGATGGCTAACCACTTATGATAAGGAGATTCTGTTAATGAGCGACACTCGAAAAAATGCGCAACGGTAAACTCTAACTGCTTTAACACAACCGGCGCAATAAGGTAGCCGTGGCGAAACAGTCCATTGACCTGGATAAGCCGATTTTGCAGTGATATTTTAGCTTGGTTATCACTAAAAGCAGGTCTTAACTGGCTAATATGTTGATGAATATTGGCTTCAGCAAATCCAGCATGGACACTATAAGCCGCGCTGAGTAATTCCATTGAAGAACGTACCGTCATTGGCGCGCAGTCTTCACTTTCGATTTCAGTTGCTCCCACGACATAAAAACCGTTAGTTTTAGGAGCAATATATAATTGATAGCGAGGGTGCATTAAACGAATAGGCCGCGTAATATTGACTTCAGGGGCAAATAACTGAAATATCTCACCTCGTACTCCTCGTAAATCTTTTAAGGGGGCTGCGGTGTTTTCGCCTGCACTGTTGCGTGCGCCTGCACCGCGACAGTCAATTGCTAAATCAGCAGCAATAATATGCTTTGACGTGTTAGTTTGCTTACTGCCTTTGTTGCCTAGTGGGCTATCCTCATGGTAAGTGACTAAACAGCTCGATTTTTGCTGTTCAATGTTAACGACAGGTGAACTTTCTAACCAAGTAACGCTACTTTTTTCTAGCTGCTTTTGCAGGGCTTTTAGTAATTTACGATTACCTATTTGCCCTTCTTCAGGTAAAAACAACCCATGATTAAAGCGATGAGCTAATTCAGGCTCAAGGGCAAGTATTTGTTGGCGATTCAGTTGCTGTAGCTGATGTTGCGGATAATGATTTTTGATATAAGCCATGAAACGCTGATAATCGCCTTGGTCTTGTTCATGGCTAACCATTAAGGTGCCTGCTTGTTGAAAATAAGTGTAACTGTCTAATTTAGCAAGAATCTCAGGCCAAAGCGCTAATGACTCAAAGCCCATTTCAACAATATTACGATCGCTATGCATAGCTTCACCTAGCGGCGTTAATAAACCGGCAGCAGCATAAGCGGCACTTTGGTGGCCCTGTTTATTATCTTTATCAACCAAGGTCACTTGATGACCTTGATTAACCAAAGACAATGCCATTAAACGACCCACTAATCCTGCGCCAATAACAACGATATTGGCACAGATTTGAGTAGGTTTAGGGAACTGCTGAGAAATAGTCATCGGCTGACTATTTCACCTGATGGTAAATTTCACTACCGGTCGCTTTAAATTCCGCCGACTTTTCAGCCATGCCTTGTGCAATATCGGTTGGCGTTGCATCTAAAACAATGACTTCGTCAAGTAACTGTATTTCTATTTTATTGCTGGCTTCAAGACCCGCGGCATAATCACGTACTTCCTGAGATATTTTCATCGAACAGAATTTTGGCCCACACATAGAGCAGAAGTGGGCAACTTTACCTGATTCTTGTGGCAAGGTTTCATCGTGATAAGCCTTGGCTCTTTCAGGGTCTAAACCGATATTAAATTGATCGTACCAACGAAATTCAAAGCGCGCTTTGCTCATGGCATTATCGCGAATTTGTGCGCCCGGATGACCTTTTGCTAAATCGCCGGCATGGGCTGCAATTTTATAGGTCATTAAACCTTCTTTAACATCTTCTTTATTGGGTAAGCCTAAATGTTCTTTAGGAGTGACATAACAAAGCATGGCACAACCGTACCAACCAATATTAGCGGCGCCAATACCCGAAGTAATATGGTCATAACCCGGTGCAATATCAGTCGTTAACGGACCTAACGTATAAAAAGGTGCTTCACCACAATGTTTAAGCTGCTCGTCCATATTTGCTTTGATCATATGCAGTGGCACATGCCCGGGGCCTTCAATAATCGTTTGTACATCATGCTGCCAAGCAATTTTAGTTAATTCGCCTAAGGTATGTAATTCGGCAAATTGTGCTTCATCGTTGGCATCAGCAACCGAGCCCGGGCGTAAACCGTCGCCGAGTGAAAACGAGACATCGTATTGCTTTAATATTTCACAAATATCTTCAAAGTGGGTGTATAAAAAATTTTCTTTATGATGCGCTAAGCACCACTTCGCCATAATTGAACCACCACGTGAGACAATACCGGTGACACGCTTAGCGGTCATTGGAACATAGCGTAATAATACACCGGCATGAATGGTAAAATAATCAACACCTTGCTCGGCTTGTTCGATAAGGGTGTCGCGGAAAATTTCCCAGGTTAAGTCTTCTGCCACGCCATTTACTTTTTCTAGCGCTTGATAGATAGGCACCGTACCAATGGGCACTGGCGAGTTGCGCATGATCCATTCGCGGGTTTCATGAATATTACGACCCGTTGATAAATCCATTACCGTGTCTGCGCCCCACTTGGTTGACCAAACCAGTTTTTCTACTTCTTCTTCAATGGAAGAGGTCACCGCCGAATTACCAATATTGGCATTTACTTTAATTAAAAAGTTACGACCAATAATCATCGGCTCACATTCTGGGTGGTTAATGTTTACCGGAATAATTGCTCGGCCACGCGCGACTTCATCACGGACAAACTCTGCGGTAATTTGCGCTGGAATACTGGCGCCAAATGACTGACCTTTATGTTGTAGTAGTAAGGTTTTATCTTTGACCTCTTCACGTTTTAAATTTTCACGAATAGCAATATATTCCATTTCAGGGGTAATGATCCCTTGGCGAGCATAGTGCATTTGGGTAACGTTTTGACCTTTTTTAGCAACACGCATTTTAGGTAAGTGTTCAAAGCGTATCGCGTCAACACCATCGTCAGCTAAACGTTGTTGAGCATAAGTAGAGCTATTTGATGTTAAGAGCTCAACATCACCACGACTATCAATCCAACTTTCACGCAGGCGAGGAATACCTTTGTGTACGTCTATCTCGACACTTTCATCGGTATAAAAACCTGAGGTATCGTAGACGCAAAGAGGTTCATTTTTTTCGTAGGTTGGCTTATCTTTATTACCCGCTAATAAAGTATCAGACAAGGTGATTTCGCGCATACCTACCTTGATATCGTGAATTTTACCTTGCACATAAACTTTTTTAGAATTTGGGAATGATTGATCAGAAACGTTTTTTAAGAATGTTTCAGCTTGTTCGCGACGTTCTCTGCGAGTGAGTTTGTTAGCTGGTTTGGTCATTTTTTTGCCTTTTAATAATATGCATTTCGTTATAAATGCACGAATAAAAAAGACGAAGTGTAGAGTGAGGAAAAAATAAAAAAGTGACGAATTAATCCCTTAACTCTTTTATTTTACCTTGTTCCCTTACGCAGATATTAATCTGATCAGGTTCTACGGATCCCGCTTTCGCGATCTCAGCTTTGAATATTTCTTTAGAAATAATCTCAGCACTCCGACAAGTAATTGTGGTGATTCTATCGTATTAGTTTCAAAATACGCAATCATAATGTTGTATTTGGTTATAATTAATTTTTAGATAACGATGTGAGTCGTTGACAGATCTTACCCTTTTTAGGGTTCACAATTTATATTACACAATGCTAGTATATTGTATACGAGAGAGTGTTAGGACAATAACAATGATAAAAAAACGGATAACGACTTCACTTGCTGGCTTAGTTTGCGCTATGGTTTTTGCTGGGCATGTTAGCGCGAGTAATTGGCAACAAGAAAGTGGCAAAGTAACGCACCAAGAAAAATTACGGGGTACTATTACACCAGAAAGAAAGTGGTGGGATTTAATTCATTATCATCTTAATGTAAAAGTTGACCCTGAAACTAAGCTTTTTTCAGGTAAAAACACCATGACTTATAAGGTGTTAGCTAAAGGTGAACGTTTACAAATAGAACTACAGGCGCCAATGAAGCTTGAGAAAGTACACCAAAATGGTAAGGCGCTTGAAGTAGAGCAAGATGGCTATTCTTATTTTATTACCCCAGCCAGTAAGCAAGAAATAGGCTCGGAGCAGAAGATAACTATGTACTTCTCTGGACAGCCCGTTACCGCAAAAAACGCCCCATGGGATGGCGGTATTACTTGGAAGAAAGACAGTAATGGCCTCGACTTTATTGCCACTTCAAATCAAGGCATTGGCTCTAGTATTTGGTGGCCAAATAAAGATCATCCTGCCGACGAGCCTAACAATGGCGTGTTAATCAGCGTTGAAGTGCCAGAACATTTAATGGATGTGTCTAATGGTCGATTAATTAAAGTTGAAGACAATAAAGTTGATAAAACAAAAATTTATCATTGGCAAGTTGTGAATCCTATTAATAATTATGGGGTCAATATTAACATTGGTGACTATGTTCATTTTGGTGAAAAGTATCAAGGTGAAAAAGGTCAGCTTGATATGGACTACTATGTTTTACGGGAAAACTTAGCGAAAGCAAGAAAACAGTTTAAAGAAGCAAAACGAACCATTGAAGCGTTCGAGCATTGGTTTGGTCCTTATCCGTTTTATGAAGACAGTTATAAACTGGTGGAAGCACCATATTTGGGGATGGAGCATCAAAGTTCGGTGACTTATGGTAATGGTTATCAAAATGGTTATTTAGGGCGTGATAGAAGTAGTACTGGCCCAGGATTATTATTTGATTTTATTATTGTTCATGAATCAGGTCATGAGTGGTTTGCCAATAACATCACCAATAAAGATGTTGCCGATATGTGGATCCATGAGAGCTTTACTAACTATTCAGAAAGTTTATTTTTAGAGTATCATTTCACCAAAGAGCAAGCCTTTGAATACGTTCGTGGTCAACGGATGAATATTGGTAATCAATCCCCTATTATTGGCGAATATAATGCTAATCGCGGTGGGTCTGGTGATATGTACGATAAAGGTGGCAATATGCTGCATACCATTCGCCAAGTGATTAATAATGATAGAAAATGGCGAGAAATACTCCGTGGACTAGGTAAAGTTTTTTATCATCAAACAGTGACTACCCAAGATATTGAAAACTACATTAGCACACAATCAGGTATCGACTTAAGTAAGGTATTTGATCAATATTTACGTGATATACGTATTCCCACTTTCGAATATTTTATCAAAGATAAAGTGATGAAAATTCGTTGGGGTAACGTGGTTAAGGGTTTTGATATGCCGTTACGCGTCACTATTGCCGGTAAAACACAGTGGCTGGCACCAACAGCAACTTGGACTACTGTTGAACTTGAGCAGGAAAATCCAAATATAGCCGTTGATGCTAACTTTTATATTTCGACACTCAGTGTTTTAGGTCATTAGTTTTAAAAGTTAACGGTATAAAATTAAAAAGGAGAGCTTATTGCTCTCCTTATACGTCAACGGTCAGTTAGATATTGCGCTTAAAAAGCGTATTTAAAACCAACAGAAAGTAATTTAGTACCGTCATACGTTTCATAAGAGGCTTCAACGCTCACTTTTTTATTGAGGCTATAACCAACACCAGCGCCGAAACCAAACTCCCATGAATCATCAGACGCTGATTCGCCACGGTAGCTTGCTTTGAGGTCTAAGTTTGCATAAGACGGCATCACATAAACATATGCGCGATTGTTGAAGTCGTATTGACCACGCAAAGACAAAGCGAGTAAGCTTTCTACTTCAATTTTAGCACCGTAAAGTGAGTCGTCACCAACACCAGAACCGAGACGAAGTTCAGGCATCAAGTAAAAATTTTTCGCTGAATTTTCAATTTTATATGCCACTGAGCCATAGATAAAGTTCAAAGAAATATCGTCGCCATCAGAGCTATCAGATAACTGACCGAATCCACCGCCCACTTGCCAATCAGCAGCTACGGCTGTTAGGGAAAGACTGAAAAGAGTGAGTGCAATAGCGGTTTTCTTAAACATAATAAATCCTTTATTTTATTTGGGTTAACTTTAGGTTAAATTAAGGTGAAGATTTCGCGCAGAGCTTAACACCAAGATATTTTTTGTTCAATAATCTTTAATAAATTATAGTCTGGCACTTGGCAATTAATAACATCAGTGGCAATATCTAACGATGAATAAACATTTTTTTATCTCTTCAAAACTTTATTTACTTGGACTTATAGCACTATTATTGTGGGTTTTTTGCTTACCGGTTGCAAAAAGTTATGCAATGAAAAGTGAGAGCACAGCAAAGCTATGTCAGCGCTCGCCATCATCATGCCTAGAAAAAGTTAATATTGAATTAACCCAAGTACAGCCGAAAAGCCGCATCTGGTTTAGCTTAATGCAATTCAAATTATCCTCGCTATTTATTTTGCAACACAGTGATGAGCTTTACCAAGAAACAAAGCGTTGGATAAACGATGAAGACCTACCGATCCCTTTTCAAGTCACTCTTTATATGTATTATGCTAAGTGTTTACTTAGTCATGGCGACTTAGTAGAAGGGAAGCGTTATATTTATAAAGCAAAAGCACAATTAGCAATAATGAATGAAGTTTATCCATCTCCAATTAAACTTATTGAAATTGCTAACTTACAAATGTTTATTGGTGAGTTACCTGAAGCCTATGAGTCACTTAATGCTTTAAAAGAAAAATATAAAAACAGTCATAATCCGCAGTTTATGATGGATCTTTTTGGTCATTTAGGGCACGTCGCTAGGCAACTTGAATTGTATGATGAAGCGCTTGCTCACTGGTATGCAACCGTTCCTTGGAGTTATAAATATGGCAATGAACAACAAATAGCGACAGTACATTTTAATTTAGCGCAAGCACAACAACACGCTGAACAATTCTCATTGGCTGAAAAAAGTTATTTAGCCGCAATTAAGCATGCTGACATTGCTTTAGATGTTGTGAAAGCCTCTCATGCAAAATTGTACTTAGCCGAAATAAAGTTGCTGGGCGGTGATAAAGAACAAGCCGAGGAGCTATTACTGGCCATTAACGAAGAACTCTTAGCGCCAAACCTGCTATTAAAGCTTAATGACCTTAAGGGTGAATTATAAAACCTTTAAGAGGGAGTCGATAAGAAAGCATACTGCAAAAAGGTTTGATAAATCCTTATGGTGAATATCTCGCCATCATAGTAAAGCCCAATTTATTAATCGGGTTAACATAATTTTATCCATTTCAATAGGCTGTTATTCCTGATATTTATCCACTATCATTGTCTTTAAAGAATGTAATCAGGTCAATTCATATGTCAGCAGTTACGCAAAAACTAAACACCATCAAATCTAAAGCTGCAATTGCTTGGGGGCCCAATAAACCCTTAACAATTGAAGAAATTGATGTAGAACTTCCCAAAAAAGGCGAGGTTCTCGTTAAAATCATCGCTTCAGGCGTTTGTCATACAGATGCTTTCACGCTTTCAGGCGAAGACCCTGAAGGAATATTTCCAGTCATTTTAGGGCATGAAGGTGGCGGAATTGTTGAACAAATAGGTGAGGGTGTCACCAGTGTTGCGGTTGGCGATCATGTCATTCCTTTATACACACCTGAGTGTGGTGAGTGTAAATTCTGTAAATCGGGTAAAACCAACCTGTGTCAAAAAATTCGCGAAACCCAAGGTAAAGGCTTAATGCCTGATGGCACCTCGAGATTTTCATTAAACGGCAAAGCTATATTTCACTATATGGGCTGTTCTACTTTCTCTGAATATACTGTTTTACCTGAAATATCTTTAGCGAAAGTTAACCCTAAAGCACCGCTTGAAGAAGTGTGTTTATTGGGTTGCGGAGTAACTACCGGCATGGGCGCAGTCATGAATACGGCGAAAGTTGAAGTAGGTGATACCGTGGCTATTTTTGGTTTAGGTGGTATTGGTTTGTCGGCTATTATTGGCGCTGCTATGGCGAAAGCAAGCCGTATTATTGCGATTGATATCAACGAAAGTAAATTTGAGTTAGCCAAAAAGCTGGGTGCAACAGACTGTATTAATCCCAAAGATTACGATAAACCTATTCAAGACGTTATTGTTGAATTAACCGATGGCGGAGTTGACTACTCTTTTGAATGTATCGGTAATGTTAATGTGATGCGTTCGGCCTTAGAGTGTTGTCATAAAGGCTGGGGTGAGTCTATTATTATTGGTGTTGCTGGCGCAGGACAAGAGATTTCAACTCGCCCATTTCAACTGGTTACTGGTCGAGTATGGCGTGGTACTGCCTTTGGTGGGGTGAAAGGTCGTAGTGAGTTACCTGAGTATGTTGAACGCTATCTTGCCGGTGAATTTGCTTTAAACGACTTTATTACCCATACCATGTCGTTAGAAAAAATTAATGAGGCCTTTGAATTAATGCACGAAGGTAAGAGTATTCGTAGTGTTATTCATTTTTACCATTCGTAAGTACCTAAAAGGTTGAAGATCATGTTAGAAAAAATTAGCAGTAATAAAATGTTTGGTGGCGTTCAAGAGCATTTCCAACATCATGCTGAAAGTCTAAAATGTCCGATGCGTTTCGCTATTTATTTACCTGAGGGTGCCAGCAAGCATTCACCAGTGCCGGTTTTATATTGGCTTTCAGGACTGACCTGTACCGATGAAAACTTTGTACAGAAATCAGGAGGACAGCGCATGGCATCGGCACTCGGTATAGCCATTGTTTGTCCTGATACCAGCCCGCGCGGGGATGATGTTGCCGATGATGAAAACCAGTCTTACGATCTAGGGTTAGGTGCGGGTTTCTATATAAATGCCACCGAGAAACCTTGGTCTACTCATTATAAAATGTATGATTATATTGTTAATGAATTGCCAGCGTTAATTGCAGAAAACTTTCCTGTATCGAGTAAAAAATCAATCAGTGGTCATTCAATGGGTGGGCATGGCGCGTTAACGATAGCGCTAAAAAATCCTGATAAATATTGTTCGGTATCTGCTTTTAGCCCCATAGCTAATCCAATTAATAGCCCTTGGGGACAAAAAGCGTTTAGCGCTTATTTAGGTGATGATAAAGCTTTATGGCAGCAACATGATGCAAGCGTGTTGATGAAAGCAAGTACACAGCATATACCGGCATTGGTTGATCAAGGTTTAGCCGATGACTTTTTGCACGAGCAACTTCAGCCAGAATCATTGATTTCAGCGGCGCTGAGTAATAACTATCCACTAATACTTAACCAACATCAGGGATATGATCACAGTTACTTTTTCATCGCCAGTTTTATTGAAAGTCACTTATGTTTCCATGCGAAACATTTGGGGCAATCTTAATGTTTACAGTTATTTCACCTGAACATTTTAAGACTATCCCATGGAAAAATGGCCAAGGTGAAACTATTGAATTGGCGATTAATGACGGCGGTACTTTAGCTGACTTTATTTGGCGCTTGAGTATGGCGAATGTTGTTGAAGATGGGGTCTTTTCTGATTTTTCAGGTTATCAGCGTAATCTCATTCTCATTGCCGGTAAGGGCATTAATTTACAATACGATAACCGTAAAACTGATCAGTTGAATAATATCCTCGATGTCGCCAATTTTGATGGGGGTTGTCGAACCGTTGGACATTTACCTGCAGGCGAAATTACCGATTTTAATATTATTACCGATAAAGAAAAGTGCTCGGCCGTTGTGGAAACCTTGCTAGCTCAACAAACAGTTGAACTTAAAGCTGCAGACTTATGCTTTGTTTACAGTTTATCGGGTGCATTCCAGTTAACGTCATACCAAAATCACCAAATAATAAAGGCAGGGCATTTATTGAAATTGAATACCCTTAAAGCAGGGGAGATGACGATTACAGGACAAAAGCTGATCGTGGTTTACTTAACGCAAAATACCTAGGCAAAATTTAGTGACAGCAGGTGTTTATCGCTGAAAATAGTCATTTAAACTTTTATTTCAGCGATAATGTTTTTTCTGTTTTAGAGTATGGAGATATTAATAAAAATTCAATGCACAGGACGTTAAAATGAAAGCACACCATTTAGTCAAAGTATTCGCCTTGTTGCTGATATTCTCACCGTTTGCTAATGCTGAGAATACTGCTGACAATAGCCGCAAGTTACCTATCGACGAAAGCTCAACCACAAAACATAGTACTAAGGTTAATGGTAAGAAATTCGACTACACTGCCACTACAGGTACTCAACCCGTATGGGACAGTGAGGGTAACCCAACCGCCAGTTTGTTTTATACCTATTACCAACGCAGCGATGTTAAGAATAAAAGTGCACGACCTTTATTAATTTCTTTTAACGGCGGCCCAGGTTCAGCATCTGTTTGGATGCATGTTGCCTACACCGGCCCACGTGTTTTAAATGTTGATGACGAAGGATATCCATTGCAGCCTTACGGTGTTAAGACCAATGACTATTCAATTTTAGATGTTGCCGATATTGTTTTTGTTAACCCAGTTAATACGGGTTATTCACGAGTTTTACCCGACAAAGAGGGCAAGATGCCTTCGAAAGAACAACAAAAATCGATGTTTTTTGGTGTCAATGCCGACATCAAATATCTAGCAGATTGGGTCAATACTTTTGTGACCCGGAATGAGCGCTGGCGTTCACCAAAATATTTAATCGGTGAAAGTTATGGTACTACCCGTGTTTCAGGTTTAGCTTTAGAACTACAATCACGTCAGTGGATGTATTTAAATGGTGTGATTCTCGTGTCGCCAACCGATATTGGTATTAAGCGTGACGGACCAGTAAAGGCCGCAAATCGCCTACCTTATTTTGCAGCTGCTGCCTGGTATCACCAAGCACTAAAGAGCGATTTACAGCAAAAAGACTTATTGGATATTTTGCCTGAAGTTGAAAAGTTTACTATTGAGCAATACATACCTGCACTCGCTAAAGGTGGCTTTATTAGCCCAGCAGAAAAACAGGCGATAGCTGAAAAAGTTTCTTATTATTCAGGACTTTCGGTCACTGAAGTATTACGCAGTAATTTAGATATTAGCGCTTCCTATTTTTGGAAAGAACTATTACGTGACCGTGAGCAAACAATTGGTCGTTTAGATTCTCGTTACTTAGGTATTGACGAGAAAACAACCGGTTCACGTCCTGACTACAATGCGGAATTAACGTCATGGCTGCACAGTTTCACGCCCGCCATTAATTACTATTTACGCGAAGAGTTAAACTATAAAACAGACATTAAATATAATATGTTCGGTGATGTACATCCGTGGGATCGCACTAACAATAATACCGGTAAAAATTTACGTTTAGCGATGGCACAAAACCCTTATTTAAATGTCATGTTCCAAGCCGGTTACTACGATGGTGCGACTAACTATTTTGATGCTAAGTACACTATGTGGCAGTTAGATCAAAGTGGTAAAATGCAAGACCGTTTGTCTTTTAAAGGCTACCGCAGTGGTCATATGATGTACCTTCGCTATGAAGATTTAAAAGCGGCGAATGATGATATTCGCCAATTTATTAAAGCGTCTTTACCTGATAATAAACAAGCCGCTAAATACAAAGCTGCTTCGCCACGATAAATTATCTTAGCACTTAAAAGCAAGCCGATTAAGTTATCATTTATAACTTAATCGGCTAATATGTTATTCCTCTTCATCTACTTCTTTAAATCTTTTTGCCACATCATTTTTCTTATAAACCTGCTCCATAATAGGTTCAAAAGAGTTAGGGTGGATATTACCAATAATATTGACAAATACCGCCTCATTATCTGAAAGTGACAGTACAACTAAACCATCAATTACTTCACCGTTTGACTTGATGAACATCAGTGAGTAATCAGTTGATTCATCATCATTCATTCTTACTACATGTTGCCAACCATCGGCACGTAAATTAGCTTGAGTTTCAATGAAATTATCTTTAAACAACTCACTGTTTTTTTCAACGTTATAAACACTTATACGAACACCATCTACGTCATCCAATAAAGCATCAATTTCAGGGGCTTCATCGGCATCAATAACCCAACGTGCTGTGCCAATGGCTAATGGACCTAAAGACAAGTTTATTTCGCTGTCAGCTTGCCACCAATAAGGTGATTCAATATCGGCATAGCCAGCATGACTATGAAGTCCCCCTGCGGTAATGCCGCACCCGGTTAAGAAAAAGCTTGCTGCAATTGCTAATAGCAAGGTCACTTTCTTTAAAAAATAGTGAGATAGTTTCATGGTTTACTCGTTATTTTAAGTCAATATCAATGTTAAGTGATTTGGTTACTTTATTAATTTGTGCCGGGTCTATTTCACCAACAATGTTAATGAATACCGCTTCTCGGCCGTCCTTATCACTTTTATTGTTAATAACCATAACCACTAAACCATCCATAAGGTCATCAGTGATTTTGGTGAATACTCGTACCTTTTCATCTTCTTCATTGACCGATACAATAGGTAACCAGTTTTTAGATTGAATATCTTTGCTGACTTTTGCGATTAAATCTATTGCCGGTTGATCGCTACCTTTCATATTATAGATTTGTACACGAACAGCTTTTAATTTGCTGATTAACTCTGATGCTTCTGGATCAGACAGATTAATTTTGCTAATAAAACCTAACATGGTTTTATTTAAATTAACCATCACTTTAGGTTCACCATAAACTGAGTTAAGGCTGGCAAAGTCTACATAACCTCGCTCTTTTGTAATGTCATCGGCAAAAGCTGAACTGCTCATTAATAATGATGAACTAAATAAAATAAGTGCTGATAATAATTTTTTCATGATGTTTCCTTAAAATGATTAAGTGGTTTAAATAAACCTTGGTTCAATGGTTGTTGTATATTTTCGTCAAATGTTTGCTTTATTTGCTCTGTTGATATTTTTTTAGCGAATGATATATATTGCAAAGCGATTGCTAACTCTTGCTCAGCATGTTGTATCTCTGCCAGTGATGGATGTTTATTTATAGGATCACTTAGTATATTGGTGTTGAGTAAAGCGATAGCGGTAACGGTTGCGGCTAGCGCACTAAGTTTTTTCCAGCTAGGCGTAAAGTAGCCAAAAATCACATGGCTGCTTTTTTCAGTTTTGCTAATGCCCTGTAACTTGTTTTTCAAATCGGCTGATAAAGGCTGCAAACCTATGTCATTTAAATGTTGTTCAATATGTAACGCTGTTTCCAACTCAGCAATTTGTTGGTTACTAAGTTGTTCATTAGTTAATTCACTGCTCTCGGACAATACTCTTGCTAGCACGCGGGTGTCAGCTGAAAGGTCATTGTTCGCTAAAAAATCATCTAATGGTTTCTGCCATGATTCTTTATTATTCATGGGTATACCCCTTTAAATTATTTCGCAATTCACGTCGTGCACGATGTAAATAGACTTTTACTTGGCTGGTGGTTAAGTTAAGTGATTTCGCCGCAATACTTTGGCTGTTTTGTTGTACATCACATAACATAATCAACGAACTATAGGGTTCTTTTAAACAAGCAATCGCCTCACTTAACCAACGACTTAATTGTTGGTGCTGTAAATTCCCTGCCGGTTCTTCATGTTTTTGTGTCACTTGATGCTCTTCTTCAACTTGGCTGAATTCCTTACGCTTACGCAATTTATCAATACAAGCATTACGGGTTACCGTAGATAGCCAAGCCGATACTTTTTCAATATCTACTTGTTGGATGTTATTCCATAAACGCGTAAAAACATCTTGTGTAATATCTTCCGCTTCATGTTTATCACGTAAAATATACAAGGCTAACGAATAGATTCGTTGCTGATGTTGTTCGAGTATTTTATTAAATTTATTTCCTTTCATAGTTATAATTACGCACTACTTTGCGAAAGGTTACAAATTAAGTATCTTATTTTTAATTTATTATTAAAAAGAGTCGCCAAAGTGATTGGTATGATAAGTAGATTCAATATAACTAATAGGGTAGGGTTTCTTGAAATAAACTGGTTAATCAATGTGTTATCGTTAATAAATGAATCTGTGGATAAAATGATATTAAGTTAAAAAATTTTTATGAATAAGCTTAATTGAGTCGATTAAAGACAATTTTTAGTGATGGCCATTATAATTGCGACAGGTGATTTTTATATTTCATTGAATTTTAGGCATAAAAAAACCGATGAAAACAAGTTCATCGGCTGGATAGCTTTGGGGAAGCTAAAATATAAAATTATTACAACAGGTGCTCACTAAAAGAGAACAAAAACATTATAGAGTAACAACTCTATAAGTGTAAAGTAAAAAGTGAAGTAATTACTCAGTTTTTTGTTTTTTTCGGTTTTTGTTGCTTTAGTGGTTAATCATCACCACCGAATTTAGAATACAATTTCATGGTGCTATCGGTCACGAAGATGTGCTGAGTGATTATTGCGAGCATCAGCAATTAAAGCGACGACATAATTTAAGCCATTGCAATAAACTCTTTGCTTGAAGACATTAAAAACAGGTGTAAATTATTAACCCATGATTTTGGAGGAATAACCTTGCCAAAAAATTGTTATTTTGGGATCAAATTGACTACATCTTTCTTTAATACATGAATATATTGTCAAAATATCTCTTATAGCTGAGGACTCCATAAATGTTGAAGTATATGTGTCATATGTTTAGCTTTTTACCGTGAGTGTCTGATTAATTGCTGCAATTAATCAGCAAGAAATAATATGTAGTCCAATAGTAATCTCCCTATTCATCCCAAACGAGTTTAAATAATTATTAAATTTATAATAATTTAAACTAAAAATTATTATGTAAGAATAACCCATTAATTACATAGGTGGGTGCATATGAATCAAGCTTTCAACAATAGCAAAGAAGAAAATTTATTTTTTCTTAATTTTGCCAAAGAGCTAATTGATGAATCAATTTTGTTCATTGAACGTAATGATCTTTCTCCGCTGTGTATTCATATTGAATATTTACGAGTTCTATGTAACGACTTTGATTCTCGATTTGGAAAGTTACTTTCTGAAGACAAAATATGTGACGGTAATGAATCACTATTCCACAAATTCTGAAACGTAGCTAGCTCATCGTAGAACAAATTATACATTATTACTGGGGGCAGTAATACAGTCGGCTAATACTCAAAATCATAAAAGAGTTAACCTTCTGAGTTCAAGGATGAACTACTTTAATTTAATCCAGTAATAGATGTAAAAAAGGGAGAAAAACAACATGGATATAACAAATAACATCATATCAGAACCTTGTGAAATGTATTGTAGTAAATGTCCTTTAAGCTTCATTCGCAACGTGAAGTATGACGTATCAATTTCTACTACTGATCAATCAATTAATATCGAGAAACAAAATATAAAGTTTTCCAGCAGATCTTTTAGAGTGTTGTGTGCATTATTAAGGCAAAAAGAAAAAACATTGAGTTTCCATTATTTACAGCAATATGGCTGGCCAGATTCTAATGTTGTTAGAAATAACTTAACTGTTGCTATATCTGAAATAAGAACTCTCTTGAGGCATACGAATCTACGAATTGAAAATGTTAGAGGCCATGGTTACGTATTAACTACTGCAGATAGTGAGTCAATCTATAATGGGATCCAGTATGCATATATTAGATGAGTTTACTATTAATACACATGTATGGGGGGAAGTTAACATTGCCCCGAGGTTAGAGGCGATCATGACGACTATTGATGATTGCGAAAACGCTGAGCTGCTTTGTACTATAACACGTATAAATAGCGTCATACCACCCGCTATATTTTTTAAATGCTTAACCGAATACGAGCATGTTAAATTATTTAGGCTAATTCTAAGTAATATTGCAAAAGAGCCTAAAAATAGAAAATACCGAATTAGTCTTAATACTCCTATAGAAGTCATTCGAAATTTTAGCGAATTTTTCCCATTATTTAATAGTTTTGAGTATCAGAAATATGCCCTAGAAATATTAGAAAATGATGTCAATAAATTTGATTATTTTGAATTGGGGGTATTAGAAATAATAAATGATTTTCCAAATGTTAATCTATGGCTAGATGACTTTGGCACTAGTCAATCAAATTTCGACATCGTCAACTCAAATAAAATCACTTTTAGTGTTATTAAAGTATCCAAAGAACTTTTTTGGTCTCTATTACCTGAGGACCTATTATTTCTTGACAGTTTATTACGTTATTTAGCAAAACACCATAACGTTATCGTTGAAGGAATAGAGTCAAATAAGCATGTGGAGTTAGTTTCAAAAATTCCAAATGTACTGATGCAAGGGTATTATTTCTCACAAGCTAAGAAGACTATAAATGTATAGGGTAACTAAAGATAAAATCATCAAAGAATTTGAATTATTAACCCAATATATGAATGATGATGAATTATTGAAAATAAACCTTCACTTGCTGAAATTAGACGAATGTGCTGATGATGTTACAAAATTAGAACCAAGTTATCAGAGTTTATGTTTATTTTTAATGGAACTCGTTGTTCAAAAAAATAAAATATCAAAAATAAAAAATTCCAATGGAATAAACTTGATAACGGATGAAGAAAAATATTTTTTAAGTTCTTTATATGATTAGAGAATATAATGAAAGGTACATATTTACTTTAAATTATTGGTCTCCAAATAAGTATTATCTGTACCAGCCAATAAGTTGTTTTCATTAGTTTTTCCATCACCATAAATAATAAGTTGTTTAAAAAAACATGGGATTATTGACGAAATACAAGAACTATAAGCAACATTGGCTAATCCTTGGTAAAACTCAATATCGTTGATCAACAAGCAATCAAAATAATCTAATTCGTCTTTTTTAAGAGACAATATATTAAACCCAGTTAACCAAAGCTCTGTATTATATTCATTAGCCAATTTTTGTAATTGGCCTCTTTGAGTAGCAGTAAGTAAAGCTAGACAATTTGCAGTTATATTGATCACTAAATTAATACCGCTAGAGCTTTTAATTATTTGTACAAGTTTTTCGAAGCTGCAAAGCATTTTAGGCACTTTAATGTATAATGGAAAGGTGGTGTCTAGTATTAATTCAACTTGTTTGAAGATTTTTTCTAATGTGAGAATTACTTGAAAAATGTTTAAGCTATCTATGTATAAATCTAAAGAGATTTGCTCTGCTATATTGGTAATATAAAAAACTTCACAATATAAACAAACCTTATTGTTTTGTGTAGAGATACCGAATTTCTTTATAATAAAATCAGCATTCTTAATGGTAAATTCGAGTGTGTCTTCCATTTGATAAGTGTTTAATAAACATAAAAAAATATTTAAGCCTATTAAACATCATCCTTGATAAAAAAAAATTATTATAAAATTTATAATTTTAATCCGTAGCCCTCTTTACGATAGTTTTCAATTTTTATTAAAGAGCTGCTAAATGATATACGTAAATCATAAATTGCAACATTTAGGTTGTTTCCAACAACATCTGATTCAGGCCAAACATACTCACTGAGGAACTCTCTTGATAATATAGTTCCTGAATAACGTGTTAGCGCACACATTAATCGAAAGCCATGCTGGGTCAACTTATGTTGTTGGCCATTAACGTCAAATATTCTTCTATCTTGAGTTTCATTGATCCCTTGAACCGATAGCTTCTCATAAGGAAATAATGGACAATATTTACATCGATTATTGCAGGTATTTATAGATGTATTTTTTGTGAGAAAGTATTTACTTTGTTTTTCGATATCAGTTAAATCAATGAAAGTTAAACTACTCACAATACACCCCCACTATTAAATCAGTTGTGATAATAAAACTTCTTTCTTTCAAGGTGTTTGTGACTTCATATCGATTGTGTGAAAGCTTCTTTATAATTTTGACATATGACCCTTGTAAGGTTTTCACTCTTGTATCTATGGGAAATACGCCCATAAATTCAATCAATTTTCCAACTAATCTAGGATCTAACATCGTACCAGATACCTTAGTTAGCTCTGTAAGCGCAGAGTAAGTATCTAGTGCTTTTTTATAGTGCCGATTCCTCGTAAGGGCCTCGTATGTACAAACGACGGTTAACATTCGAGAATACAAGTTTATATTTCTCTTTGATAGGCCGCATGGGTAACCGTTACCATTATAATATTCATGATGCGAAGCAATAACATCACAAATAAAGTCAGGGAAATCTTCAGATTTTCGTATTAACGCGACACCTATATCTGTATGTGTATGTAAATGAAGTATTTCATTTTCAGATAATTTTTCCGCTTTATTAAAATGTATGGGTAAATTAATCATCCCGATGTCGTGTAACAAGGCTGCACAACCAAGCTCTAATAATTTATCTTTTTTGATGCCTATATATTTACATAAAGTAATATAAAGTATTAAAACCCGCACTGACTTTTGAGCTATTGTTGGCGCGTTACTCCGTATAGTATTTAAATATAAATAGGTGTTTTTATCAGCTAGCACTTGTATAACTAAATGATTAACCATTAATTGAATTTTATAAGAATTTATATATGCGTTTTTACTGATATTATTAAAAACTAAGTTGAGTAATTTGAATGAATGTTCGATTTTTTTGTGAGCAACTCTCTCATTTTCAATACTAAATGAATAATTCTCAATACGTTTGTGCGCATAGTTAACATTGGAATCAATATACACAAAATCACATAAATTACGTAATTTAGTTAATTGTTTTTCAGATTTTATAACAAAATTGTGCAGAATATAGGGGGTTTCTAACCAAGTACGGTCGAGTTTCACAACCTTCATCCCAATCTTGACGAGGTGTGTTTGTATTTTTTTCATAGTATCTTTTTTAATATCCATATTGACATTAATGTCAATAATAGTGAGTGAAATTCACCCAGTTTTTATTTAAAATTAGATACCATCCCATTGGTAATACGCCCATCCATTTGGCGAAAAAAATAATATATAAAATATTGCTTTTAGTCAAATCTTTTTTATCTATTTTCATTTGAAAAAAATTAACAAGACACTCATCCTAAATTGAACAAGTTTTCCCTTTGTACTACGCTAAAGTAATCAAGCTACTTTATCTTAGGTGAGTTATGGCCACGCCAAGGAAGCAACAAATCAGTTTAGTAGACACACCTTA
>NZ_JACGVV010000005.1:0-186403 GCF_014077405.1 Colwellia sp. BRX10-9
CGAACTCAGAAGTGAAACGCAGTAGCGCCGATGGTAGTGTGGGAGTTCCCATGTGAGAGTAGGACATTGCTAGGCTTCTAATTAAGAAAAACCCGTTACTAACGTAACGGGTTTTTTGCTTTCTGACGTTTAAAAAAGACAGCATTTATACCGTAGAGAAGTAGCGCCAACGGTAGTGTGACTCATGTTCGACATGCCCATATGAGAGTAGGACATTCTCCGCTTCTATTTAGGTCGCTCTTTGAACGCGACATTAGTATATCCCTACACGTCAGAAACCCGTAGCTGATGCTACGGGTTTTTTGCTTTCTGGCGTTTAAAAAAGACAAAACCCATAACTAGCATGCACTAATAACAAGGGTAGTGTGACTTATGTTTGACATGCCCATGTGAGAATAGGACATTCTCCGCTTCCAATTAGGTCGCTCTTTGCCATCCTTGGCAACGCGACATTAGTATATCCCTACACGTCAGAAACCCGATTCGAAAGAGTCGGGTTTTTTGCTTTCTGACGTTTAAAAAATACAGCATTTATACCGTAGAGCAGTAGCGCCAACAGTAGTGTGACTTATCTTCGACATGCCCATGTCAGAGTCTGACATTCACCACTTCTCATTAGAAGGGGCAATCTTTAGCATTCTTGCCGCCTAATTGCATTTACCTAAGCCAACCAATTACATTTAACTACGCCACAATATCTTGGCACTATTAAACCTGTTACCTTTTGATAAATTAAACTCTGCTAATACAGACTTCTGCTATAGAACGGTCCTACTTTTCATATCAATTATTACCAATATTATGCTCACGATTTCTAGAGGAAGCGGACATAAGTATTATATTTATACATCAATTTCGCTGCTCAATTTGGGGGGATAACCATAACTATTAGCACTTTATAAATTTTATTAGTAGGTGACTTCGACTAATTTATTTAAGTTGTATTATTTGCTAAGTATAAATTTTTCTCTTATAAGCCAAGTAAAATATGATTAACTTAAAGTAACAATATTTGTCTTGTTCAATAATGATTGGCAACTTATTATATTAATTCATATTGTCAGTGAGTTATTATAAATAGTGATGTCTAAGCCTCAAATACTGGTTGTCGATGACAGCCCTGAAATTCGTTTAAGTGCAGCCTTTATTCTAGAAGACCAAGGTTTTTCGATACTTGAAGCAGAAAATCACCACTATGCCCAAGCAATATTAGCTGACAACAGTGTCGATCTAATTTTACTGGACATGAATTTTTCACTTGATACTACCTCTGGCGAGGAAGGTTTACGTTTCTTAACTTGGTTAAGTAAATCGGATTTTGTTATCCCTGTAATAGCCATGACTGGTTGGTCTAATGTTGACCTTGCTGTAAGTGCTATGCGACTTGGAGCTTGTGACTTTGTTGAAAAGCCATGGAATAATCAACGATTAATCCAAATTATTCGCCAACAGCTAAAAATGTCTGGTCTGCAAGTTCAGAATCAAAAGCTTAAACAGCAGTTAGAGTCTGTTACGGAACAAGATTTTACGTGGCGGTCTGAATCAATGGAGAAATTGTTACACCAAATAGATTCTGTTGCTGCAACTGATGCCAGTATTTTACTAACGGGTGACAACGGTACCGGTAAAAGTCATTTAGCTAAACGTATTCATGAACAATCTAATCGTGCTTTAGATGCATTTATTTCGGTAAATATGGGCGCTATTTCAGAATCTTTATTTGAAAGCGAAATTTTCGGACACAAAAAAGGCGCATTTACAGATGCTAAAGAAAATCGTATTGGTCGTTTTGAACTTGCCAAACACGGTACTCTTTTTTTAGATGAGATTGCTAATATTCCCCACTCGCAACAAGCTAAATTACTTAGAGTATTGGAATCTGGGGAATATGAAGTATTAGGTTCTAGCCAAACACAGATTGCTGATAGTAGAGTTATTTGCGCTACAAATGGTGATATCTCCAAATTAATAAGAGATGGAGATTTTCGTGAAGATCTCTATTTTCGTCTTAATACTATTGAGTTGAGAGTGCCGTCGTTGCAAGAAAGGTTTCAAGATATAGCTCCTCTTGCAAAGCACTTTATGACTCAACATGGTAAAAAATATAAACGTGAAGAATTAAACCTCTCACTTTCAGCAATAAAAGCGTTGGAAGCATATCATTGGCCTGGTAATGTCCGAGAAATGAGTCATTTAATGGAGCGTGCGGTTTTGTTAGCTCAGGGGGATAACTTGGAACCAGAAGATCTACATCTTTCTATGATTAAACAGAACAACAGGTTGCCCATGATGACACTAGAGCAGGCTGAAAAAACTTTAATCGAACAAGCACTCGAGCAAAATCATAATAATGTGCCTAAAGCATCGATAATGCTTGGGTTAACTAAATCATCTATGTACCGCCGACTAGAAAAACACGGTATAAACATTCAGTAGTAGCATTAAAGTTAAAATCGAAATGTTATACCGTCTTAAAATACGAGTCCGATCTTATGAAATTATTTATCTTTAAATCCTTAGAGCAGCTTTTACAAGTTTGTTTTATTACCACGAGTTTTATTATAGTAAGCTTGTGGATGGTTATTGGAATAATTCAGGATTGGACAGCGTTAAATATTGTTTTAACCAGTACTGGAGTTGCTGCAGTTTTTTTCTTATTATTCTCTTATATATATAGTAGAACCATTATTGCTTTTAAACGTGCAAGTATGCATCTTGACGCTGTTCGTAATAATGATTATTGTCAGTATTCGAAACCTGCTTTCACTAAAGGTAAGGTCATAGAGTTTCATCAAGATCTCAAAAATTTGAGTTCTCATTTACAATTACTCAAGTCACGCTACGATCAACATATTTTCCTTGTTTATCGACTTATCGAACAACTTGACAGCCCTATTATGGTCTTTGATGAACGACCTCAACTTACTTATGCCAATACAGCCTTTAATGAATTATTCCCCCAACCGTGGCAGATTTTTAGAAATTCCTCTCCAGGGTTATTAGGTCTTGAATATGTAGATAATAATTGGCGTTTCAAAGAAAAACCACGTGACAATAAATGGCAAATACGCCACAGCGAGTTTATTGATCAAGGTAAAACTCATCATTTAATGGTTTTTGTTAATATTGAATCCGCATTGAGGCAAAGCCAGCTTAGTGCTTGGCAACAGCTTATTCGAGTACTCGGACATGAAATTCGTAATTCATTAACGCCAGTATCTGCATTAGCACAAGGATTAAGTTTAAAAGCAGAGGGTGAAAGAGAAAAAAAAGCCCTAGATGTTATCACCGAACGATGCCAGCACTTGGAAGAATTTGTCAGTAGATATGCTTCTATCACCAAACCATTTCATTTAAATTGCCAAATGATTTCGGTCACTAATATCGCTCAACGTATTCAGAGACTACTTAAAGATATTGATTTTGAAATTGAAATAAAAACAGAAAATTT
The DNA here is from genome assembly GCF_014077405.1 of Colwellia sp. BRX10-9. NCBI lineage: Bacteria > Pseudomonadati > Pseudomonadota > Gammaproteobacteria > Alteromonadales > Colwelliaceae > Colwellia > Colwellia sp. BRX10-9. The sequence goes on from NZ_JACGVV010000005.1 coordinate 3,452, forward strand.
TTGGGCTGATCCTGCTTTTATTGAACAGGTTTTGTTAAATGTGATTAAAAATGCCGACGAGGCTTCTGAACCTGGAGAGAAAATAAAACTGGTCTTTAGGGAAAAAGGAAACACATCATTAATTGAAGTCGTTGATAACGGTCACGGATTTGCTAATTTAGATAACCTTTTTGTTCCATTGTATTCAACTAAGCAAAATGGTCAGGGTATAGGATTGAGTTTTTGCCGAAATATTATAGAACATCACAAGGGCACCATTGAACTTATAAACAACACTAATGCGTCCGGTGTTACTGTTTCAATATCCCTCCCATTGCCTTCAATTGCATCTTAAAATTTAATTACATCTACTAACTCTACTACAAATATTTATCAGTTATTTTAATCACTGAATCTTTACGTCACTTCTTATTAATTTTTCAATTGTTTTATATTTTACTGATAGAGTAATTTTTTTACCTTTCACTATAACTGGTTCATATTCGGTTCGTTTAGTTCGATAGCGGTCTACTTTATAATAAAATAATGTAAAAACAAATATATGTCATTGATATTGTTACTTAATACTTGTTGGCACGAATTTCGCTATAAGTATTAATTATTAGAAAATATTTATTCAAGGTGTCTCCTAAATGGATGTGAAAAAAGTAAAAACCAAGCAAAGCAAACTCAAATCAATGCCAGTGTACAGTGCTGTTGCGATTTTTTTGCTCGCTGCCCTGACTTGGTATGTGAGTACTCAAACTGGTGGTACTTCGGTTAAGCGTGACGACATGCTTTTTGGCACAGTAAAACATGGTGATTTACAGGTGGAAATCGAAGGATATGGTGCACTACGCAGTGATAAACAGGTACTCATTACTTCACTAACAAGTGCCACAGTTCAGGAAATTGTTCTTAAACCTGGCGCTCTAGTAACAGCGGATAGTATTATTATTCAACTGGCTAATCCTGAATTACAACAACAGGTAGATAGTGCAGTTAGAGAGCTATCTCAACAAAAAGCAAACTTACGACAACTAAAGTTAAATCAAAAACGTGAGATTCTTAACGAAAGTGGCAATTTTGCAGAATTGGAGGCGCGTTACGAAACAGCGAAAGTTAAACTAGAAGCACAGTCTGGTTTGGTTAAATCGGGCATAGTTTCAGTACTTGATTATAAAGAAAGCTTTGTTCAAGAAGCGCAGCTTAATAAGCGTATCAAAATCCATAAACAACGTACTACGGCTCTAAAGTTAGTTAATCAAGAAGCTATAAATATACAGAACGAACAAATAATGCAACAACAAGGGCAGTTAGATATCGCGCAAAACCGACTCGAACGCCTTACCGTAAAAGCGGGTTTTGATGGTGTATTACAACGCCTATCAGTTGAGTTGGGTCAAAGCCTCGCAGCGGGACAAGAAATTGCTCTTATAGGAAGCGTCGAAAATCTTATTGCTTTAGTTAGAGTGCCTCAAAGTAAAGCGCAACAAATATTTATTGGTCAAAAGGCTATTGTTGATACACGTCGAGACAAAATTGTAGGCACCGTTTCACGCATTGATCCCGTCGTAGTAGACAATACCGTTGAAGTTGAAATAGCGTTACCTGATCAACTGCCAGCGAGTGCTCGCCCGCAACTAAGTGTTGATGCCGTTATCATTACAGAGACCTTAGCTAACATCACCTATATGGAACGACCGGTCAACGGTCTAGCTAATTCAAATTCAAGTTTATTCCTACTTGATGATTCAAATAACGCAGCAATAAGAACCAAAGTAGAATTCGGTAAAGAAGCCGGTCGTTACATCCAAATAATTAAAGGAGGCAAAGTTAATGACATTTTTATTGTGTCTGATTTGTCGCTTGTGAAAAATTCAGAGCTGACTATAGACAGCTTTTAAATGCTATTTAGTCAATAACGTTAATTACAAATAATTTAAAAAATTCCCACACATTTAAGGAAAATGAATATGTCTGAAATAAAAATTGAAATGAAGAGTATTAGTAAAATATTTGAAACTGATGATGTTGAAACCCATGCATTAAAAGACGTTGATATTGTTATTCGTGCAGGAGAATATGTTTCTATTGCAGGCCCGTCAGGGTGTGGTAAGTCTACGCTACTTTCTCTATTGGGTTTATTAGATATGTCTAGTTCAGGTTCTTATACAATAGAAGGGCTCGACGTCAGCTCACTCACTCTTGATGAAGCTGCTGCTATTCGTAATGAAAAAATAGGTTTTGTTTTTCAATCATTTAATCTCATTGATGAACTCTCTGTGTTTGATAACGTGGCGTTACCCTTACAATATAAAAAAGAACTTCCAACAGACGAATTTATTAAAGCAAGAGTTGAAGCCTGTTTAAAAATGGTAGAAATGAGCCATAGAGCTGACCATAAACCTAACCAGTTGTCGGGTGGACAGCAACAGCGTATTGCTATTGCTCGTGCATTGGTTGCCGATCCTGCAATATTACTCGTTGATGAGCCAACAGGTAACCTTGATTCACAAAGTGGTGACACTGTAATGGCAGTATTAGCTGAACTCAATAAAAACGGCACGACTATTTGTATGGTTACACATGATGCGCGTTACGCTGACATGGCTAATATTCAACTTAGATTGCTTGATGGGCAAATTGTCAAAGATGAAGCATTAAAGGTGGCAGTATGAGGAAATTAATTCTTCGACATAAACAAGCTTGGGCCAGTCTGAAAAAGAAACCTGGCTTTGTATTAACCGTATTAATGACCATGGGTATTACTTTAGGCGCTTTGCTATGTGCTGTAACATTAAACTATTTGTTATTAGTTGAGCCATTACCTTACCCAGAGCAAGACAGACTTTTTGTCGCTCAACATAAACTTATTGGCGCTGAAAAAGAAACCAAAGGTGTTGCTTATACCTATCCTGGATTAGTGCACTTATACAAGAGTAAAGAAGCATTTGAACAAGCTGCCATCATTATTTATGGGCAAGATGTTATTATTTCTCACAGCAGTCAACCGCTTGTTAATACAGCATATGTAACACCTGAATTGCACCAGATCTTAGCATCTCCAATGGCAATGGGTCGAATGTTTGAAGTAAGTGAAGCAATGGATACTAATAATCCTGTTGCAATGCTTAGCTATAATACTTGGAAGAAAGAGTATAAAAGTAGTGCTGATATTCTTAATCAAAAAATTAACCTTAGTGGTATCAGTTACCGAATTGTTGGCGTTTTATCTGAAAATTTTGTTGAACCTGAACTGAACGGAATTGGACGAGAAACACAAGTTTGGATGCCATGGGACTATAATCAGACAGGTAATGGTCAGAGACAAAGCTTTGGCAATATTAACGGTGGTCTTAAGTTTATTGGTCAATTAAAAAATGATGTGAGTAAAAGCCAAGCAGAACAACTGTTAACTCCCTTAGTAAGTGATCGTTGGCAAGAAGGTGTTGCTGAGATAGGTTTTTTCAAGGGTTGGTCAATTGTTATGATTGTAACCCCAGTTAAAGAAATTATTCTCGGTGACAGTGAATCTATTGCGATAAAGCTGTTAGCGGGTGTGATTGGTTTAGTTTTGATCGCTTGTCTTAACATCACAAATCTGTTTATGGCACGTACGGCCGAAAAGCAACGACAAATGGCTATTCAAGCGGCGATTGGGGCGACTAAAAAACATTTATTTAAAGGCATGCTTGCTGAAACAAGTTTGTTGATGTTTATGTCTATAATCATTGCCTTGGTGCTTGCTAAAGTCGGATTTAGTGTAATGCAACAATATTTGGGTGCTATATTACCTAGGGTTAGCGAGTTATCTATTAACCCGGTAACCTTTGGTAGTGCAGTGTTAATTACCGTTGTATTTGCATTGTTTTTCGCAAAATTAAGTACCAGTATGATTAATTACCGCGCACTAAATACCACATTGCAAAGCAGTGGTAAGGGCAGTGGTTTACAGGTATCTAAAAAAATTCGTCAGGTGTTAATTGCCAGTCAGGTAGCATTAGCAACAGTGTTAGTATTTGCTAATATTAGCTTACTTAAAGATGCGGTTAAAACCATTAATGCACCCATTGGTTTTACAACAAATAACATTTCTACTTTAATTTTAAACTTTTCATCGACAGAATTTCCAACTGAGGAAGAAGCGATTCCAATCATGGCTGAAATAATGGATAAACTTGAAGCACTTCCTCAAGTAGAATCGATTAGTCAGACACGATCACCACTTGATGGCTTTAATGTTAGAGCACTAACCAATGTTAGTAATAATGAAAGGTATACTCCTTATTTCAATGGGATTGATCATACTTATTTTAATATGATTGAGCAGCAGATATTACAGGGTGACAACTTTACTGAAATAGACCGTAAAGATGGCAATAATATTATGATTGTTAACCAAGCCTTTGCTAGGCAGTTGAAAGCTGATAGTGATGTCATTGGTTTGCAAATATCGACAGGTCGCCCTGAGCCATTTAAAATCGTGGGTATTGTAAAAGACATTTCTATTCCTAACGATACACCTATAGGAAGCGACAATGCTGATATAGGAGTTCCAAGAGCTTATATACCCAATAACCTAGGCAACCAAAGCTTTATGCTTAAGGTTAAACCTGGTCAGACTGTTAGTCGTGAACAACTCGGTAAATTATTGTCCTCGGTTGATTCTAGATATTCTGTTTTTAGTTATAAATCTGCTGATGACATTCTAACTCAAAGATTGTTTGCTGAAATTACTACAGCCGTTACTACTGCAGTTTTAGCGAGTTTGGTATTTTTACTGGCAGGCATAGGTTTATATGGAATTTTGAGCTATGGCACTCAACTTAGACGCTTTGAACTTGGCGCTCGCATGGCCATAGGTGCAACACGTAAACACTTGCTTTCAATGATAATTAACGATAATACGAAAGCTGTATTGATTGGTTTTGTCGGTAGTGTCGTATTGTTTGCTATCGCTTACATTGGAATGAGTGAATACATTCAACCATTTATTACTTGGCAAGCATTACCTATGGTAGTGGCTAGTTTAGTCTTGATTATAATGGTTACTTTATTCGCCTGTTACTGGCCTTTAAGGCAATACATTAACAAGCCAGCAATATTTAGTTTGCGTGGTAGTGATTAAGTTCATGACTTTGAATAATGTCATGTTTAAAATTAAAATTTTAGCGTAACTCTATGAATTAATAATACACGTGGACGTGACGCGATTTTATAAAATAAAGGTGGGCATGGCCCACCTTTTTTATTGTTAGTCATTTAGCTAAACTTAATTCGTTTGCCTTAAATTATAGAGTAAGCTGGTAAATACAAAAGCACATTTTTAGCTTAAACTATGATTTATAGACACCTATGATTATCTCTTTATTTCGAAATTACAGGGAGACTAAGCGTTTCAATGACAATACCCATAATTAAAGTGCAAAAATTAGACAAGGTGTTTAGCAACGATGACATGCTAACCCATGCACTGCAAGGCATAGACCTTGAAATCCAACAAGGTGAGTATATTTCAATTTCTGGCCCTTCAGGTTGTGGGAAATCGACTTTACTATCTATTATGGGGCTGCTAGATTTTGCTACTACAGGTAAGCTTTTTTTCGAAGGTGTTGATGTCAGCAACCTCACTTTAGAACAAACTGCTGCAATCAGGAATAAGAAAATTGGCTTTATCTTCCAGCAATTTAACCTGATAGATGAATTAAGCGTATACGACAATATAGCCCTGCCATTACGTTATGCAAAGCAACCTATTAGTGAAGAAGATATAAATAAAAAAGTTGATTACTGCTTGGATGTAGTTGGTATAGCCCCACTGGCCAGGCGTAGGCCCACCCAACTTTCTGGCGGCCAACAGCAGTGTGTTGCTATTGCTCGCGCTCTAGTCGCTGACCCTGCTATTTTATTAGTGGACGAGCCGACGGGGAATCTGGATTCTAAAAGCAGTGACCACGTTATGGCAATACTAGAGGCTTTAAATAATCAAGGGACTACACTTTGTGTTGTTACTCATGACATAGATTATGCTGAAATGGCAAAACGTAAGATCTATCTGCTTGACGGTCAGGTATTAGGTCAAACTCGCTTAAACCACCAGTGAATATTTTAAGTACAATCAAAATATACGACCATTTTATAGGCTATTTGTGAGTTTTTTAAGTATTGAGACTCACCAAGTAACTTACTCAGTGAACGTACATCGCTAACAATTATACGATAGCGTTGAAAAGTTATTCCCCTCTTTTTCAATATAGCGCTTTAGATATTTCTTATAGTTATCTGTCTACTTCTCAGATGATTAGCTTTTCGTATATACTCTATAGAATTATATTTTTTATTCTAAGTAGTGTACGTAAATGAAGTGGGAAGTAGCTAAGTCTAGAGGAAATGTTATTAATGAGATCAGAGATTTTTTTAAAAATAAAAATGTTATCGAAGTTGAAACACCATCACTCTCTATGGGAACAGTAACAGACCCTTACCTTGATGCCTTTAGCACCCAATACAACTATTTAGATAACAGCGATATAAATCAATCTCAACAACTATATTTACAAACTTCACCTGAGTTTCATATGAAACGACTACTTGCTTCAGGTTATGGCTGTATTTTCCAAATCTGTAAAGCATTTCGTCATGAAGATTCAGGCCGTTATCACAACCCTGAGTTCACCCTATTAGAATGGTACCGTATAGGTTTTGATCAACACGATTTAATGGCTGAAGTTGATGAACTATTATCTACAGTCGTAAAAACGCCAAAATCTGAAAAAATATCCTATCAAAATTTATTCATTAAATTCGTCAGTATAGATCCCTTAACAGCAACTTTTAATCAATTATATGAGGTTATCGAGTTACAGGGTAAAGCCGCAGATTGGTTGTATGAATCAGATGATTGTGACTTATTACTACAGTTTATCTTTTCAGAAATTATAGAAAAGAATATTGGCTTATCCCGACCATGCTTTGTCTATAATTTTCCAATTGCGCAAGCTTCTTTAGCTAAAGAGTGTGTTGAAGATAACCGTGTCGCCCAAAGATTTGAATGCTATTTTAAGGGCGTTGAGTTAGCAAATGGCTTTAATGAATTAACAGATGCTGATATTCAAATAACAAGATTTGAACAAGATAACAGTAAACGTCAACAACTAGGACTTGTTACTAAAAATATAGATGAGAACTTTATTAAAGCTCTACAATCAGGGCTACCACAATGTGCGGGAGTAGCTTTAGGTATCGACCGCTTAATGATGATCGCGCTAGAAAAAAGTGCTATTGAGGATGTAATTTCTTTTCCGATAGAACGCGCTTAAAAGTTTTGTGATACTATATCAATTGTGATATTATCCACTTTTAACAGTAATTATTATCTAATTGTAAGGGGAGTATAAAGTGCTTGATCGTATTGGAATAACCGCAACATCACTTTGTGCGCTTCATTGTATCTTATTACCGGTATTGTTACCGGCACTGCCTTTACTAGGATTAAGCTTTTTAGCTGACCATGCATGGGAACATGTATTTTTATTAATGACCGCTGCACTAGGTACTTTAGCCTTGTTTTCCGGTTTTAAAAAATACCATAGAAAATATTACCCTTTCTACTTACTTTTTTTAGGCGTTGGTATTTACTGGATAAAGCATGATTTTTCAGAAGATATTCAGCCATTCTTTATTGTGATTGGCGCAAGTTTGATTGTAGCTGCCCACATCATTAACTTGAAATTATGTAACAGTTGTAAACAGTGTATCAGTGATACATGTGAAAGTAGCTAAACAGCTACCTTCACATACGTCTTTACATATTAAGCTCTTTTAACTTTCTTGTTAGGGTATTTCTTCCCCAACCTAATTTTTTAGCAGCCTCTTGCTTTCTGCCTTGTGTATAATGAAGCGCACGTTCTAATAGTATTTTCTCAAATTCAGGCAAAGCGGTATCAATAATATTGTTATTCCCTTTGGCTAATTGCTCATCAACCCACTCTTGCAACGCAACTGGCCATGATGAAGCTTCTGCAGTAGGGTTTGTTAATGATGTGTTCTCAGCAAGTTCGCTCGGTAAATCATCTAATATAATTTCTTTACCACTTGCCATTACCGTTAAGTAACGACAAATATTTTCAAGCTGACGAACATTTCCTGGCCACGCACATTGCTGTAAATAACTAAGAGTGGCTTTATGTAGGGTTTTTTGTTCAACCTCTAATTCTTTTGCAGCTAAATGTAAAAAATGATTAATAAGCTGTTCAATATCTTCCTTGCGTTCACGTAAACTGGGTAACTGTATTCTAATGACATTTAAACGGTGAAATAGATCTTCACGAAAATCACCATTACTGACTTGAACTTCTAGGTTCTGATGTGTAGCCGCAATGATCCTTACGTCAACTTTAATCGGTGAATGACCACCGACGCGATAAAATTGTCCATCGGCGAGCACACGTAACAAACGTGTTTGAATATCTAAAGGCATATCGCCAATTTCATCAAGAAACAAGGTTCCTTTATGCGCTTGTTCAAAGCGACCCTGTCTTACGGCATTCGCGCCAGTAAACGCACCTTTCTCATGGCCAAATAACTCTGATTCAATTAAATCTTTTGGTATTGCAGCCATATTTAAGGGAATAAAGGGAGCATTCGATCGTGGACTATGCGTATGAAGCGCATGTGCAACGAGCTCTTTACCTGTACCAGACTCGCCATTAATGAGTACACTGATACTCGAACGTGATAGTCGTCCAATTGCCCTGAAAACTTCTTGCATAGCTGGAGCCGCACCAATTATCCCAACAGGATCAGGTGCTACTATAGAATGCTTACGTTTAGCACTTTGTTCTCGAGCATGTGTTAGCGCCCGTTTTGTTAGAGAGATAGCTTCGTCAGTATCAAAAGGTTTAGGTAAGTATTCAAATGCCCCACCTTGATAGGCATTTACAGCACTATCGAGATCAGAATGTGCAGTCATTATGATCACCGGTAGGTTAGGGAAATTCTCACTAACACGGCTAAGTAAAGTCATACCATCAATATTTGGCATCTTTATATCAGAAATTATTATTTCTGGTTGTTGATGCTCTAGGGCGATGAGTAAGTCTTCAGGTTTCTCAAAAGAGGCTACAGATATATTTGCTCCTGATAAGGCTTTTTCCAACACCCAGCGAATAGAACTGTCATCATCTACAATCCAAACTTGCTCAACATTCATTATTATTCTCTTCTTGTAAAGGCAGTAAAATTAAAAACTCAGTATGACCCGGTCGGCTATAGCAAGATAATTTACCCTTGTGCTGTTGCACTAAGGTTTGTGAAATAGACAAGCCTAAACCTGTACCGTTATCGCGTGCAGATACCATAGGGTAAAATAGAGTGTCTTGAATCTTTTTTGGAATACCAGGGCCATTATCAATAACACTGATTTGAACACAGAGCTTTACCCGTCTTCCATTAATGGTTTTATTACTAGCGGCTCTTGTTTTTAGGGTTATGTTACAACCCTCATCAATAATTTGAACGGCGTTGTTAACAATATTCAAAACAGCTTGTTGAAGCTTATCTTGATCAAAACTTATTTCAGGAATAGAGGGGTCATAGTCTCTAATAAATTTAATGTTTTTAGGATTGTTAAAATTAATCAGCTTAAAAACTTTTTCTAAGACAATATGAATATTTTGTTCTGCCATCTGAGGTAATTGATTAGGGCCTAAAAGCTTATCAACCAAATTAGTTAAACGGTCGGCTTGTTCAATAATCATTTCAGTATATTCTTGTTGCTCTTGCGTCAATTCTTTACTTAATAATTGTGCAGCGCCACGAAGACCGCCCAATGGATTCTTAATTTCATGAGCAAGCCCGCGTATCAAATCTCGAGACGACTCCCATTGCTGGTGCTGAAATGCTTCGATACTCATTTGTTTTTGCTGATCAATCTGTTTGAATTCTAAGATAATATGTGGCTGTTTGCTGAATTCAACAGACGAGGCTGTTATTTCCACGGTAATACGGCTGTGATCAAAAAATTCAATGGTGACATCACTGTCACTAAATTCTTGGCCTGAAGTCAGCAGCTGTTCTAAACGTTCCTTTTTAATCGGAGAATTGTAGAAGACTGTTGTTATTGGTAAGTTGCACAGCTTGTTAAAACTCTTAACTAATAGCGCTTCTGCTGCAGGGTTAACATATTTAATCGTTAATTTATTATCTAGCACTACAAGTGCTGTAACCATCTGATTTGGCAGCTTTTGTTGGTAGCTAAATTTTAATTGTTGATCTCTACTGCTGTTGCTAGACATAAAAACCTTTTGCACTGATGTAGTGCGACAAAATAGTAATGTAGTTACATTTGGTGCAAGTTGCAGCAAATGCTACTTAATTTGTGTTATTAACCGATGCTCTATGCATATAAAAGGTTATAGGTTTTGACGATGCAATTATCTTGCCTTTTTCATTAAGTAATTGCATTTTTATGATATGTTCGCCGCGATCTATATTTCGTAGCACAAACATCGAGTGAGATTGCGGAGGTTGATGGGGTTTACCATCTAAAAAAAGTTGAATAGCTAAGCCTTGTTTAAAGATAGGTTTGATACTACCTGCTATGTAAACAGAGCCAGTGTTGTCTCTAACCGTGGCATTTTGTTTAGGTTGGTTGATTTCAACTTGGTAATCATCTTTGATAATTTTTGGTGTTAAATCTAGCATTGAGGTATCAACAGAAGAGGCAGTATTGGGTTCTCTTATTTCAACTTCTTCCGCACCAGTTTGAGGGCTGTCAGAAAAAACTAAGATACCATCATCACTTCTCCAAACATAAATTTTGGTTGCCGTCGCAAAGGTATTACAACTAAGTAATGTGATAATTAAAGTTAATAACAATAAAGAATAACGCAAAAATTTAGCTCAACTTAAGATACTTACCTTAAACTTATATAATTAATCGTCTATTTGCCACAAAAAAGCTCACCGAAGTGAGCTTTTTTTTCATTTAATCATATAGTCGAGATTATACGCTGTAATATAATTCAAACTCTAGTGGATGAGTTGTCATGTTTACGCGTTGTGATTCAGCACGTTTAATAGCAATGTATGCATCAATCATATCTTTATCCATAACACCACCAGCGATTAAGAACTCATAATCAGCTTCTAAGCTTTGTAAAGCATCTTCAAGTGATGTTGCTACTTGTGGAATAGCTGCAGCTTCTTCTGCTGGTAAATCGTATAAATCTTTATCCATCGCATCACCAGGATGAATTTTGTTTTTAATACCATCAAGACCAGCCATTAATAAAGCAGTAAAAGCTAAATATGGGTTTGCTGCTGGATCAGGGAAGCGAGCTTCAATACGCATTGCTTTTGGTGATGGAACAATCGGTATACGAATTGATGCAGAGCGGTTACGTGCAGAATATGCAAGCATTACCGGCGCTTCAAAATGTGGAACTAAACGTTTGTAAGAGTTAGTAGCTGGGTTAGTAAAAGCATTCAATGCTTTAGCATGCTTAATAATACCGCCAATATAATAAAGCGCCATTTCAGATAAGCCGCCGTATTTATCACCAGCGAATAAGTTAACACCGTCTTTAGCAAGTGATTGATGAACATGCATACCAGAGCCGTTGTCGCCAACTAATGGCTTAGGCATAAAAGTCGCTGTTTTACCGTAAGCGTGAGCAACGTTATGAACAACATACTTGTATATTTGAACTTCATCAGCTTTTTTAACTAAGGTATTGAAGCGACATGCAATTTCGTTTTGACCAGCCGTTGCTACTTCATGGTGATGCGCTTCAACAACTAAGCCCATTTCTTCCATAACTAAACACATGGCTGAGCGAATATCTTGTGATGAATCTACAGGAGATGTTGGGAAGTAACCGCCTTTAACGCCTGGACGGTGACCCATATTGCCTTCTTCGTATTCAGTACCTGAATTCCAAGCGGCTTCTTTATCATCAATTTTATAGAAAGAACCACTCATATCAGTACTAAAGCGTACATCATCAAATAAGAAGAATTCTGGCTCAGGACCAATTAATACAGTATCAGCGATACCTGTGCTACGTAAGTACTCTTCAGCGCGTTTAGCAACTGAACGAGGATCACGGCTGTAACCTTGCATTGTACTTGGTTCTAAAATATCACAACGAATATTTAATGTTACTGCATCTGTAAAAGGATCTAATACCGCTGAATCAGCATCAGGCATCATTACCATGTCAGATTCATTAATACCTTTCCAACCTTCAATAGAAGAACCATCGAACATTTTACCGTCTTCAAAAAAGTCTTCATTTACTTGGTGATAAGGAATTGAAACGTGTTGCTCTTTACCTTTTGAATCAGTAAAACGTAGGTCTACAAATTTAACATCGTTGTCTTTGATTAAATCTAATACGGCTTGTGACATGTAAAGTCTCCAGTGTCATTAAAATAAAATACGTTTGCATTTCGCATGATGGGCATAAAGCGAAATTCATGCCAATAGATAAAGCCTTTATATATAAGGTGTTAACTTATTTACTAAAGCCTACTTGCACCACTACTGTGCGTGAGCTGCGCTAAATTGGTGCGCCTGCTGATTGTTGGTGCTTAAGAGTATAACAGGGCATTACGATTCGTGTATGGAGAATTTAATATGAGCTGAAATATTTGTTGCTGTCTTTGTTGACTTCGTTGCTGTATAATTCGCGCCCAATTATAGCCCTATATTCTTTTGATGAAAAAGTCTTGCAAGAAGTGAGTAAAACCCGTGTTAGATAAATTACGTAATGTTGCCATCATAGCCCACGTTGATCATGGTAAAACAACTTTGGTTGATAAATTATTAGAACAATCAGGTACCCTTGATGCCCGTGGCGGTCTTGAAGAGCGTACGATGGATTCGAATGATATCGAAAAAGAACGTGGTATCACAATCTTAGCTAAAAATACGGCTATTAACTGGAACGGTTACCGTGTAAACATCGTAGATACTCCTGGCCATGCTGATTTCGGTGGTGAAGTTGAGCGTGTTATGTCAATGGTAGATTCGGTTTTACTTATTGTTGATGCACAAGAAGGCCCTATGCCACAAACGCGTTTCGTAACGAAAAAAGCGTTTGCTCAAGGTTTAAAGCCAATCCTTGTTATTAATAAAGTTGATAAGCCTGGTTCTCGTCCTGATTGGGTTATGGACCAAGTTTTTGAATTGTTTGACAACCTTGGCGCTACAGATGAACAGCTTGATTTTAAAGTTGTTTACGCTTCAGCAATCAATGGTTGGGCTTCGCTTGAAGAAGGCGTAACCGGCACAGACATGACTCCTTTATTTGATACTATTCTTAAAGAAGTGCCTGCACCAACAGCGGATCCAGATGGTCCATTCCAAATGCAAATATCTCAACTTGATTACAGCTCTTACTTAGGTGTAATTGGCGTTGGCCGTATTACTCGTGGTTCTGTTAAACCAAACCAACAAGTAACGATTAAATTAGCAACTGGCAAGATCCATAACGCTAAAGTTGGTAAAGTATTTGGTTACTTAGGTCTAGAAAGACTTGATATCGAAGAAGGTTTTGCTGGCGATATTATTGCTATTACTGGTTTAGGCGAGTTAAAAATATCAGATACGGTTTGTTGTCCTACAGAAGTTGAAGGCTTACCAGCATTATCTGTTGATGAACCTACTATCAATATGACTTTCCAAGTAAACACTTCACCATTTTGTGGTAAAGAAGGTAAGTATGTTACTTCACGTAACATCAAAGACCGTTTAGACAAAGAATTAATTCACAACGTTGCTTTACGTGTTGAGCAACTTCCTGATGCTGATAAATTTAAAGTATCAGGTCGTGGTGAGCTTCACTTAGGCATTTTAATCGAAAACATGCGTCGCGAAGGTTTTGAGTTAGCGGTATCACGTCCTGAAGTTATTATTCGTGAAATTGATGGTCAAATACAAGAACCTTATGAAAACGTGACTATTGATGTTGAAGAGCAGCATCAAGGACCTATCATGGAAAGAATGGGTGTTCGTAAAGCTGAATTAACAGATATGGCACCTGATGGAACGGGTCGTATTCGTATGGACTTCATCATGCCAAGTCGTGGTTTGATCGGTTTCCAAACTGAATTCATGACATTAACGTCAGGTTCTGGCTTAATTTATCATACATTTTTTGAATACGGACCTCATAAAGGTGGCGATATTGGCCAGCGTAAAAATGGTGTAATGATCGGTAATGCAACAGGTAAAGCATTAACGAATGCAATATTTAACTTACAATCACGTGGTCGTATGTTGATCGGACACGGTGTTGATATTTATGAAGGTCAAGTTATTGGTATTCATAGCCGCGACAACGATTTAACAGTAAACGCTCTTAAAGGTAAGCAGTTAACTAACGTTCGTTCATCAGGTACTGATGAAGCACAAACGTTAACACCGCCTATCGTTATGTCGCTTGAACAAGCGCTTGAGTTTATTGATAACGATGAGCTAGTTGAAGTTACACCACTGAGCATTCGTATTCGTAAAAAGCTTTTAAAAGAAAATGAACGTAAGCGTGATACTCGTCCTAAATAAGCCTCTTATTTAGACGATTGATAAAAACCAGCTTCGGCTGGTTTTTTTGTCAGTAAATTTGAGTAAGCCTAAACGTAATATTGCGTAAGACATGTCTGAAAAATATATAGGAAGTAACACAATACACGGTTAATAAAGTGGATGGCTTTATTTTAATCTATTGTTTTTTAATGAAAATTAATTAAGTGAGTCAGTTATGTCTAAATGTTGAGTTGACGCTAATCATTACACCTCACTGGTGAATATTAGTTTTACTGATACGATTAGTTGCATGTGAACTTTGAAAGTAACGGTGCAGGGAGCAAACTTATTATGGAGCAGAGAAAATTAACTCGTTTAAATGATCTATTTGAAAAAGCTGTTGCTGATAAAGCTAACGTTATCGAACGCAGAGAGTTAAAAGTCCTTTATCAAGAGTACATCGATGATGGCAGGGAAATAGTTTTGCCGGTACAAGTCGCTATTTACCACCAACATGCCACGGCTTCATAACGACCAAGCGGTATCTTTAAAGAATATTATTAAGAAAGGGAATTTCGAAATGTCTCCAGAGCAACTCAAAGTGTTACAACGATTAAGTCAACTTTTTGAAGAAGGCCGAGCGGGTCCGAGTCAAATAAGAGAGCTGTCAAGCTTACTTACTGCTATTAACCAAAACCAAGATCGAAGTGATGTTTTTGCTAATCCCCCCTTTTCACACGCTAGATCAAGTAATGACACGTTATAACTTATAATCTCAGCAACATAAAACCCTACCAATAAAGAGTAAGTCTCTGTCATTAAGTTGATGGCGGCTCATTTAACATAAACAAGCTACCATCTATCATCACTCACCATTAATTTTATGGTACTAAGCAGACACTCATAAAAGTGCTCCTTTTGTACTAAGGGTTCTTAAGTGATTTTATGAATGTTTGTGATTTGTTAATTGAATTGTTCATTTCGTTAATTAAGCGTTCAACATCTTGTTCAATTAATTTATATTCTGTTTTAAGCTCACCGATAGCTCGCGCATTAAGATTATGTTTTAAATAAAGCATATTATCTTTAAGCGCATCAAGAATAGGTTGCATTCTCTTCTCCGCATTACGCATTGATTCAATCACTGAAGTATAACGATTTTGTGTTTCGTTATAACGCGATTGACTTTGACGTTTTAATGATTGATTAGTAAATTGTTCTAATTCACTATTCCATTCATTAAACAAAGCTTCAGCGACAGCTTCAATTGAATTAATACGAGCAGTTACATCCTCAGCAGCAACTTTACTCGTATGATAGTGATCATTACTTATTTCATATTGTTGTTGCAGTTCACCACCATCAAAATTTACTAATGCAGAGAACTGTTCTAAGGCATTTTTAAATTCTTCTTTTGCTTCCTCTTGTGACTCAGTAGCAGTTTCAACACGATCGATCAATATATCACGTTTATGTTTACCTACTTTTTCCATGGCCGAATAGTAAGCAGATTGACAGCCGACTATTGACAGTAAAAGAAAAAATAACGAGACCTTAATTGTAATCTTATTCATTAGTTCCTACCTTTATAGCGAGCAGCATCGATGACTGCCCACAGATGAAAAATAAGACCAGGAACCGCCATAAAGAATAAGATTCCTGTCGCTGCTAATGTGTAGTTAACCCAGGTTAACAGGAAAAACAGGATTGCTGCGAGGATCCTCCCTTGAACTAATTGACCTAAACCTGCAATAAAAAAACTACATATTGCCGCTAAAACATTACCACCTGAACCTTGATTAGACATCATTACTCCTACGTTAAATTTTATTACGATTATTATCACTATCACTTGCTTAGCAATTATCATAATATATTGTACACCATAAGATAATAACTAATTTGTAATGAACTGGATTAAAAGCATTAAAAACAACCAGCAAAGTCAGACTATTTGGCACTTTTGTTTGTTTTTTATCAATAGAATATTAAAAGAGCAAATACACATTACTGCCGGTTACTTATCTTATGTAACCCTGATGTCGCTGGTGCCTTTGATTGTAGTCATGTTGTCAGTTATGACCGCTTTTCCTATCTTTACTGATATTAAAGAAATTATTGAAAATTTTGTTTATCAAAATTTTATGCCTGCTGCGGGTGATGTGGTTAAAGAACATATTACCGGTTTTGTCACGAATGCTTCAGAGATGTCAGCTATCGCCATTAGTTTTTTATTCTTATTTGCCCTATTGCTAATTTCTGCCATTGACACCAGCTTAAATAAAATTTGGCGGGTCACAACCAAAAGACGCATTGTTACCGCTTTTTCTATGTACTGGATGGTACTGACTCTTGGACCTGTCTTAATGGGTAGTAGTATAGCGGCAACTTCATATATTGTTTCTTTGATATCGATAGGGAATTATGACGTTTTCGGCCTTACCAATATAGCGTTAAGAGCTTTGCCTATTTTTGCTTCGATTGGCGCATTCCTTATTTTATATATGGTGGTGCCTAATAAAGTGGTACCGCTTAAACATGCCTTGTTTGGTGCAACATTAGCGGCACTTTTATTTGAAGTTGCAAAAAAAGGCTTTGCTTTTTATATCACGCAACTCCCTTCTTATGAAGCTATTTACGGTGCTCTAGCGGGTATTCCGATTCTTTTTTTATGGGTGTATTTATCTTGGCTAGTCGTGCTTTTCGGTGCATTGTTTACGGTCAGCTTAGAAAATTTTAAACCAGAAGATCACCAAAGAGAACACTTAGATAAGCATCAGATAAGTTAATTTATAAAGGCTTGTTTGAAACTGACAGTTTTTAATATTTTGCGCCATAATATTATTTATGGTCTCAATAAACAGAGTAAATACATGTCACGGTCTTTATATCCTAAAATAGCAACATATTCTGAAGAGTTGTTACCTGTTGGGGGGCAGCATCAAATATATCTTGAGCAGTCGGGTAACCCAACAGGAATACCTGTGTTATACCTTCATGGTGGTCCTGGTAGCGGTTCAAGCGAGAACCATCGGCGTTATTTTGATCCTGAACTGTATCGTATTATTTTATTTGATCAGCGAGGTTGTGGGCGCTCAAAGCCCTCTCCGTCCTTACTAGATAATACCACCGTTCATTTAATTGACGATATCGAAGTTATTCGTCAACACCTAAATATTGAACAGTGGTTAATTTGTGGTGGCTCATGGGGAACAACTTTAGCACTAACCTATGGTATCGCTCATTCAGATAAAATCTTAGCTTTTATCTTACGTGGTGTATTCCTCGGGACTCGATCTGAATACCAATGGCTTTACAGTCAGAAGGGGGCAAAAAACTTTTTCCCAGAGTACTATCAAGAATTTGTTGAACACTTACCAGCCGAGCTACAACATTCTCCACTGTCAGGTTACCACCAAGTACTCAATTCAAGTAATGAGGTCGCGGTGATCTCGGCCAGTAAAGCTTGGACATTATGGGAATTAAGGTTATCAACCCTTGAGCATCACCATATAGGTCTGGCGCATGTTGATGACGCCCATCAAGCTCTATGCATGGCAAAGGTATCAAGTCATTACTTTACTCAAGATTGTTTTATCAATGAGAATTACATTTTAGAAAATATTGATAAACTAACCGCGATCCCTGCGATTATTCTTCATGGCCGTTACGACATGGTTTGTCAGCTTGATAATGCTTTTTCACTGACTAAATTTTGGGATAACGCGCAATTACAAATTTTGCCTTGTGCAGGACATAGTGGTTTTGAGCGACAAACTATTGATGCATTTTGTCGAGCGAGCGATACTATGGCAAATTTTCTAGCCGAGCAATAAAATGATCGCAGTTATTCAAAGAGTTTCACAAGCAAGCGTTACGGTTAATCAACAAGTAATAGGGAAAATTGATCGAGGGATTTTAGTGTTACTTGCCATTGAGCCTGACGACAACGAAACTAAAGCGAAACGATTAGCGCAACGGATTGCAGGTTATCGTATCTTTGAAGACGAAGTAGGAAAAATGAACCTAAATGTTAGCGATATTGACGGAGAAATTTTAGTTGTTTCACAATTTACACTAGCCGCCGATACGCGTTCAGGTATGCGTCCAAGCTTTACTTCTGCAGCTAAACCAGAAGTCAGCATCCCACTATATAATTATTTCTGTTTACAATTGCGTGGTCATGGTTTTGCCGTGCCTACGGGCGAGTTTGGTGCTGATATGAAAGTAGCACTAGTGAATGATGGTCCCGTTACCTTTACACTCACTTGCTAAGCGCAATGAACTATTGCATGCCATGTCGCCAATATTTACGCCAGCGTTTAAATGTTCTCGCGGGTAGCACGGTGTTAGCAAGTAAGCTCTCTTCAGCTTGACTTAACATATCGTAGGGCAGTAAATGAATAATAACATTTAAGTAATGAGGAATATGAAAGTACACTAGCTGTTTAGTTGGAGCGAGTACTTTTAACTCGGCGAGAAAATAATTAATTTCTTCGTTTGATGGGCTTGGCAAGTTAAGTGATAAAACAGCTCGCTCGTCCACTTTTTTTAAGATATTTTTGGTTAAAATCAATGAGTCGTTAATAGACTGATTTTTATGGTAAATGTCACAAATAAACCAATCAGGTTTCATTTTTTTATGGTGATGAAGCCAATCTAGTGCCGAGCAATGATGCAAATTAACCTTGGTAGCTTGTGGATTAAAAAAGCGTTCGAAACATTCAATAACTTCTTGTGAATATTCAATGGTGTGTAAGGTTAAATCAGGTAAATAATGCAATAAAAATCGTGCTAAATTACCACCACCTAAGCCAAATTCCACAACTTTTTTAGGGCGAAAAAAAAGTAAAGGTGATAATAAGCTGATTTGATGAGGAAATGTGAGCTGTGAGGGCTTGCGCTTTAGCATCATGCTTTGTACGACATTATCAAAAGCTAACCAACGATAGTGTTGGTTTTCACTCACCGAAATGGAGTTATCATTTTGCGTGTAGTAACTTAATTGACCCTGTTGGATATTTTTAACTAATTTCATAATAGCGTATACGAACGAATCTTTTTAATTGTTATAGGTAAGCATAACCAATGTTTGAGTGTCGAGCACCCATAAGCCAGCAAGAATTTGACCAATACTACCACTTACGCTGGACAATATTACGTAAACCATCACAACAAAAACAAGGAAGTGAAAAAGATGACTTGGAAAAACAAGCGATTCATCGAGCGATTTTTGATGATAAAGGTAATATTATCGCTGTTGCCCGTCTTCACTTTTGTAGCTTGTTAGCAGGGCAAATTCGTTATATGGCGGTTGCTGATGATTTTCAGGGCAAAGGGTTAGGGCAGCAGTTAATACTCGCCCTTGAACAGTTTGCGAGCCGTTTAGGTGTCACTAAGCTCTCTTTGAAAGCGCGAGAACAAGCGATCAGCTTCTATGAAAAACAATCTTATAAAAACATTGGCTTTTCGCACTTATTATTCAATAAAATTAAGCATTTCAATATGGAAAAAACGCTGGTAAGCGATGATTTTCATTGTGATGAACTATCAACAGCACTGCAAAATACTTGGCATAGCACTATACCAATGAGCAAAGCGATGAAAGTGACGGTTGGTTATTATGATCAACAAAATTTAGTCACGACTTGTGATGAGCTTTTTAATAAAAATTTACACAATACTATGTTTGCGGGCAGTATCTACACATTAGCAACATTAACGGGATGGGGCTGGGTTTATTTGTTAATGGAACAGAAAAATCTTATGGGCAATATAGTGTTAGCTGATGCCAAGATTAGATATCATAGCCCAATAGCAGGAATAGCTTTTGCAAAAACAGGACGCTCGTTAAGCTCTGGCAATATTGATAACTTAGTGACCAAGCAGAAAATAAAACTCTGCGTTGAAGTTCAGGTAATGAGTGGAGAAAAGGTAGCCGCAACTTTTAATGGCTTATATTTTGTTCTACCAAAATGAGCCAAATTTAGGATTTGATACCATGATAAAAATTATAGTTTGTCTTATAGGCCTCTGTCTTTTTAACGCCAGTGTATTTGCAAACAGTGACATAGATAAAGTGCTAGATACTTTTCATCAAGCTGCTGGCGATGCTGACCAAAAAATTTATCTTGATTTACTTGATGAGCAAGCCGTATTTTTAGGCACTGATGGTCAAGAGCGCTGGACAAAAAAACAATTTACTGAGTTTGTTACTCCTTATTTCAGTCAAGGACAAGGTTGGCGCTATAAATCTCGTCAAAGAAATATTACGCTTATTGCATCAGCAAATAATAGCGAACAATTGGCGTTTTTTGACGAGTTACTCGACAATAGTCACTATGGCGAATGTCGGGGATCTGGCGTGCTTAAGTTGACGTCTGATGGTTGGAAAATATTACAGTATAATCTTTCTATACCAGTTCCTAATATTATTTCAACAGACGTTGTCAGTAAAATTAAAGAATATCATCAAAAGAATCGTTAATAAATTAAGGGAATACGATGGTAAAAAATGTTGCGATTATAGGTTGTGGTTGGCTTGGCCACGCTTTAGCAAAGCAATTGTTGAGAGAAGAATATCGCGTCACTGTAACGGTACAAAGTGAAGAGAAAAAGCAAAGACTAGCTAAAGAGCAAATAGATACAGAGCTTTTGATTTTACCTGTTGAAGATCCTAAATCAACAGTGTTAAGTGTTTTTGGTCACGATACGCTTATTATTTCTATAACACCACAGATCCGCCAAGGGCGAAGCGATTACCCTGAAAAAGTTGCGCAGTTAATTGAAATGGCTGAACTAGGGCGTGTAAAAAAAATTGTCTTGTTAAGTAGTACTGCTGTCTATAATGGTTTGTCAGGTTTAGTTGATGAACAATCAGTGCTAGATATGAACGCTGATAAAGTGGCTACTCTTATTCGCGCCGAAAAAGCAGCAGAGGCCTTTTCAGGCGAAACAGTTATATTGCGCTTGGCCGGATTAGTTGGGCCTGAGCGCCACCCCGGTAGGTTTTTGCAAGGAAGAAAATTACTTTCTGACCCACAAGCCTTTATCAATCTAATCCATCAGGACGATGCGGTTGGTGTTTTAATGGAGATAATTAAAGATGAAAACATTAGGGGTATTTATAACGTGGTCAGCGCTACGGAAACGTCTAAACAACATTATTACCATGCGGCTGCTGAAGCTTTAAATTTGCCGCTGCCAGAGTTCTCGTTTGAAACATCAATGCGTTTTGGTAAACGTATTAATGATGAAAAACTGCGTAATAGTTTTACTTATCAATTTACTCATGATGATTTAATTGTTTGGTTATATAAATCGGTTGCAGGGTTATAAGATGCTTAAAGCTTGGTTAACCAACAAAGCCACTCAGTTGTTTTTTGTTCTATGGTTGCATATTTCGTTATTAAACTTATTTTTTGTTAACAAACGAGGCGTTGTGTTTTTGTGGCAACAAAATAGCGAACTGAACACCTTACTGACTCATTTTATTACTGCTTTAATTGCGGCCATTATTTATATTGCCATCACTAAAATACGAATAGGTTTAGCGGAAAAAAAACTCACGATGGGTAATAATGTTTTTGTGGTGGGCTCAGTGGTTATGGTGTTACTCATTGGCTTTTTTTTATTTTCAAGTGAGTAACATAATGCCATTCATCTATCAAAGCACGTAGTTAAAAAGCGAGTCAACTACGTGCTTTATTTATTCTACTATTTTTAAGCTTAGCTGTTATTTAATACCTGATACGGCTAACCACTGGTTAAAATCAAGCAAGTTTGCCGGTAAAATAACTTTTCTGTTTGCCTGGCTTAAGCCTTGCATTTGCTGAAGGTACTGCTCGGTTAATTGTAAATCAAGTGCTTGTTGCCCACCCGGTTGCTCAATGGCAATCGCTATTTTAGTGATTGAATCCCCCGTTGCTTGCGCAATAGCAATTATTTGTGCCGCTTTACCTTCTGCAGAATTTATACGACGTTGTTTTTCACCTTCTGAAATATTGATCATTTCAGTCATTAAGCCTTCTGAACGGTTAATTCGACTCGCCTTATCTCCTAAACTTTTTGCTAGAATTGCCCGGCGTTCACGTTCCGCATTAACTTCTAACTCCATGGCATTTTTAACAGTATCAGGTGGCGTTATATTTTTTATCTCATAGCGATGAACACGTATTCCCCAACTTTCGCCGGCTTTATCTAATACTTCTACCACTTTAGCACTGATAACATCACGCTCTTCAAAAGTTCTGTCCAAGTCTAAGGTACCAATAACAGAACGCGTGGTGGTTTGTGCTAATTGCATCGCGGCAAAACGATAGTCAGTGATACCGTAGCTTGCTTTTAATGAATCAATGACTTCGATGTAAATAACGCCATCAACTTCAACATTTACTTCGTCTTTTGAAAAACATTCTTGTGGTGGTACGTCGATTGTTTCTTCTTTTAAATCTTGAATAAAAGCCACACGGTCAATAAATGGCAATAAAAGATGAAAGCCTGCTTCTAAGGTACAGCGGTACTTGCCTAAACGTTCAACGACATAGGCAGACTTTGTTGGTACTAAGCAAATAGCTTGTACGAATTTGTAGGCTAGAAAGAGAAATATAGCGCCCCAGATAGCCAGCACCACGATATCAAGGTTACTGCCACTCATATTACTTATAGTTTGCTGGATCATTATTTTGCTCCTTGAACGGTTTGCGTTACTTTGTCCATGCCTTCGAAAAAGCCTTCTAATTTCGCCATTTCAGCGGGCATAATTGAGACATCTGCAGTTTTTAAAATAGACCCAGTTTGTTTAATGAATTGCTCTAGTAAACGCATTTTTATCGCTTTGTCGCCACCCGGAGTCATTGACGCTTTGGCAATCATGTTCATGCCCTCTGCGGTGGCTTGCGTTAGTATTTCAATTTCTTTTGCAAAACCATGTGCTTCATTAATTTGTCGTTGTTTATCACCCTCTGAAATATTAATGGCTTCTTGGCGCTCACCTTCTGATAAATTTATTGTCGATTCTTTGTCAGCTTCAGCTAAAGTAATTTCAGCACGTTTTTTTCGTTCGGCTTCCATCTGTTTTTCAAGGGTATGAATGACATTAGCAGAAGGGGTGATATTCCTAACTTCGTAACGCAACATTTTGATGCCCCAAGGATCTGATGCTTTGTCTATTTCACGGACAATCGTTTCGTTAAGGGTGTCTCGTTCTGAAAACGTTTGTCCGAGTTTTAACTTGCCAATTTCACTACGCATAGTGGTTTGCGCTAAATTCACACAAGCCCGGCGGTAATCTTCTATACCATAGCTGGCTTTGGCACCGTCCATAACTTGAATATAAACTAAGCCGTCGACTTCAATTTGAATATTATCGCGAGATATACAGCTTTGAGAAGGGATGTCTAAGACTTGTTCTCTTGTTTCATGACGGTAAGCGACGCGGTCAATAAAAGGAATAAGAAAATGTAATCCAGGTTGCATTATTGCGCGAAATTTACCTAAACGTTCGATAATACAAACTTCTTTCATTGGCACAATAAGGACCAGTTTGACAACAATAAACAGTAATCCAAGAAAGACAAAGGTGAGTGTGGCTAGCATAGGTTGCTCCCATATTTTTAGTTAGAATGATAGTTTTGTTGTTGTTACTTTATCGGTTCAACAACCAGAGAGATATTTTCTTTACAAACAATAGTGGCGTGACTACCTTTGGGTAACTCTGAACCGTCGCTCAGCGCGGTCCAAGTAGTGCCTTGAAATTCTACACGACCAGCATGAGTCCCTGGTCCAATTTTTTCTATAACCGTTACTTCTTTGCCATAAATGTCTAGTTCTTCATAAATATTTTCAACGGTATATTCACCACTGAAAAACCGCTCAGTGACAAAATAAAGTACAAATAGTAGAAATGAAGCAAGAATAAACCAAGTCGTTAAAGTCAGAGTCCAAGTATCGAGTAATTGTTGTTGTACACCAATAGCGACTAATAATGAGGCAATACCTAAATTTAAGAGGATACCACCGGGAACAAAAATTTCTGCGCAAGCAAATAATATGGCTAGAACAATCCACGTTTCAAATAAAAGTATGTACTCCACCGCTAACTCCTTGTCATTAATGCTTTAATAGATTAACAGGTTAAAAAAATATAGATACTGTTGTTATATTATTATGAAGAGGTAAAATTTAGGATCACTTCTGTAAAAATAAAGTTAGCAAGTACGACATATTATGTCAAGTTTGTTGTTGAATTATATTTCCTAGTTAAGTCTAGGTTATTAGGTAACTCCCTTAAGTTAGTCTGGCTCTGATATTATTGTTTCAAAAATTGATATACAGGAAAGTATTAATAAGGTGAATGCGCGTACCTAGCAGAAATATACGTTGCTTTACTTTTTACATCCATGTGATCACAGCATACCGTTCATCCTGAACATTGCTGTTCTTTCACATCCATGTGATCACAGCATACCGTTCATCCTGAACATTGCTGTTCTTTCACATCCATGTGATCACAGCATACCGTTCATCCTGAACATATAAAGCCCGTTAACTTTCATTAACGGGCTTTATTTTTTATATTGTTATTAAATACTAGAAGCTTGGTAGTATACCAGCGGGTATTAATTGATTTAATTCACCATCAGCAATAATATCTGAGGCTTCTGCAATATCGGGTGCAAAGTATCTATCTTTATCATAAAAGCTTACTTCTTGACGTAAAATAGCTTTGGCTAATTCAACTTTTTCAGCACCTTTAAGAGGAGCTCTAAAGTCTAAACCTTGCGCGGCGGCTAAATACTCTACGGCCAAGACACCATTGGTATTTTCTGCCATATCAGCTAAACGACGACCAGCAAAGCAAGCCATCGATACATGATCTTCTTGGTTAGCCGATGTTGGTAAACTGTCAACCGAAGCAGGGTGAGCTAACGATTTATTTTCTGATGCTAAAGCTGCTGAGGTCACCTGAGCTATCATAAAACCTGAGTTAACACCGCCGTTATCTACAAGAAATGGAGGGAGTTTACTTAAGTTTGCATCAATCAATAGTGCCATTCTACGTTCCGACAACGAACCTATTTCGGCAATGGCGAGGGCTAAATTATCAGCAGCCATAGCGACAGGTTCAGCGTGGAAATTACCTGCCGAGATAAAATCACCTTCATTTGCAAAAACCAGTGGATTATCCGTTACTCCATTGGCTTCGATATGAAGCACTTCAGCAGCCTGACGAATTTGTGTTAAACATGCCCCCATCACTTGTGGCTGACAACGTAATGAATAAGGGTCTTGTACTTTTTCACAATCAACATGAGAGCCACCAATTTCAGAGTTTGTATCTAAAACATAACGGTAAGCGGTTGCTGCATCTATTTGGCCTATTTGCCCACGTACTTGGTGAACGCGATCGTCAAAAGGGGCACGTGAACCTAATGCGGCTTCAACAGACATTGAGCCAATAACCACAGCAGCAGCAAATAAATCTTCAGCGTGAAATAAACCTTCCAAAGAAAAAGCCGTAGATGCTTGTGTACCGTTAAGTAGCGCTAAACCTTCTTTCGCGGCAAGTGTTACCGGTTCAAGACCTGCAATTTTTAAACCTTCAAGGGCGGTAATGACTTCACCGTCATGCGACATTTCACCTTCACCTAGTAAAGGTAAAACCATATGTGAAAGTGGCGCTAAATCGCCAGATGCGCCAACTGAACCTTTTTTGGGTACACAAGGATAGACTTCAGCATTAAGCAGAGTGATTAAGGCTTGGATGACTTTTAAACGTATACCTGAAAAGCCACGTGACAATGAATTGATTTTTAACACCATCATTAAGCGTACAGTGGCATCTTCCATATATTCGCCAAAACCCGCTGAGTGAGAAAGTACGATAGAGCGTTGTAATAATTCTAGCTCTTCTGTCTTTATGCGTGTGCTGGCTAATAAGCCAAAGCCGGTATTAATACCATAAACGACACGGTTTTCACGGATAACTTGTTGTACCGCTTCAGCACTTTGATGAATCGCATCAAAGGCACTCTCGTCAAGGCTATATTGAATACCTTCGTATTTAACGACGTTGCGTAATTGCGCTAGGGTTAATTGCCCTGGAATAATGTTTAATGTGCTTATATCTGACATGTATTTCTCGTTAATTCTAATTAATTCGTTAAATGAGTTTTCTTTAATGTGGCTGCATTAAGTCATTACGTCAGCCACGAAGAAAAAGTTACTTACCGTTAGCGCCTTCAATCATAGGTAAATCAAGGCCTTGCTCTATTGCACAATCAACGGCTATATCATAACCCGCATCGGCATGACGCATAACACCTGTCGCAGGGTCGTTCCATAAAACGCGGCCAATACGCTGTGCTGCTTCGTCAGTTCCGTCAGCAACAATAACCACACCTGAATGTTGGCTAAAGCCCATACCAACACCACCTCCATGATGTATGCTTACCCAAGTAGCACCACCAGACGTTGAAAGTAGGGCATTAAGTAATGGCCAATCAGAAACAGCATCTGACCCATCTAACATACTTTCAGTTTCTCGATTTGGTGAAGCAACTGAACCTGAATCTAAGTGATCTCGACCGATAACAACGGGGGCAGATAATTCGCCAGTTTTAACCATTTCGTTAAAGGCTAACGCTAAACGCGCACGGTCTTTTAAACCAACCCAACAAATACGTGCTGGTAGACCTTGAAAGTCGATACGCTCACGAGCCATATCCAACCAATTGTGTAAATGAGGATTATTGGGGATCAATTCTTTAACTTTTGCATCGGTTTTATAGATATCTTCTGGATCGCCAGACAATGCTACCCAGCGGAAAGGACCTATGCCCTCACAAAATAAGGGACGAACATATGCAGGTACAAAACCGGGGAAGTCAAAAGCATTTGTAACCCCTTCATCTAAAGCCATTTGACGAATGTTGTTGCCATAATCTGTTGTTGCAGAACCTGCCGCTTGTAAGTCGAGCATGGCTTGTACTTGTATCGCCATTGATTTTTTCGCCGCTTTTACTACAAAAGCTTCGTCTTTTAAGCGCATCTCTGCTGCGTATTCCATGGTCCAACCTTGTGGAAGGTAGCCATTTAATGGATCATGTGCTGATGTTTGATCTGTGGTTACATCGGGTGTGATACCACGCTTTACTAATTCAGGAAAAACGTCAGCGGCGTTACCTAATAAACCAACAGATATCGCTTCACCTCTAGCACATGCTTCGTTGATCATGACTAAAGCTTCATCTAACGTTTTTGCTTTTTTGTCTACATAACGAGTTTTGATACGAAAGTCGATTCGGGTTTCATCACATTCAACCACTAATGCTGAAAAACCAGCCATAGTTGCTGCGAGAGGTTGTGCACCGCCCATACCGCCTAACCCACCAGTAAGTACCCACTTACCTTTAGCGCTTCCGCCAAAGTGTTGCTTAGCCATTGCGACAAAGGTTTCATAAGTACCTTGAACAATACCTTGTGAACCAATGTAAATCCAAGAACCCGCAGTCATTTGGCCATACATCATCAAGCCTTTTTTATCGAGCTCGTTGAAGTGTTCCCAATTACCCCAATTTGGCACTAAGTTTGAGTTAGCAATTAAAACACGTGGCGCATTTGAGTGGGTTTTAAATACACCAACCGGCTTGCCTGATTGCACCATTAAGGTTTCGTCATCTTCTAAACGATTTAATACTTCAATAATTTTGTCATAGCAAGCCCAGTTGCGTGCGGCACGGCCGATCCCGCCGTAGACCACTAATGATTGTGGGTGTTCAGCAACTTCAGGGTCAAGGTTATTCATTAACATGCGTTTAGCTGCTTCAGTTAACCAACTTTTTGCGGTGATTTTATTACCACGATCGGCTCTGATCACTCGGCTTGTATCTAATCTTGGGTCTATTGAGGTATTTTCGATAGTCATGATATTTTCCTAACTATGGGTTGTAAAAAGGATGATTATTTCTTTAGAATTTTAAGTGACTGCCTAAACGATACTTATTACCCGGAGAGGTTAAGGTCGCTAAACTGACCACCCCTTTACTTGACCAAGTACGACGTTTCACTTGTAAGCAAGGCATTGATTCTTCTATATGAAGTAATTGGCAAATATAGGCTTCTGCTAATACAGCTTCTATTTCGTGTGTTGCTTCTGTTAATGGTGCTTCACTTGATAAATATTCGTGAGGCGTTATTTGCGTGAAGTCTTGCTGTAAATAATTTTTTACTAAGTCGCTATTAACAAAACGTTGTTCGAGTTGAATCGGTTGATCATTTTCAAAATGCAGTACTTCAGAATAAAAAACTGACACGCTATTAATTGAATTAGTTTTTAAGTTAAGTAAAATAGCGATTTCTTCGTTAACAGCAACCGCTTTCAAGGTCAGCTGTTTAGCGTGATGTCGATGACCTCGTTCTTGAATTTCATCAGCGATATTACGAATTTCTAATAACGAAGACTGTGACTTAAACGTTGCAACAAAAGTGCCTGAGCCTTGCGAACGAATCAATAGTCCTTGCTCGGTAAGTTCTTGTAAAGCACGTCTTGCTGTCATACGACTTACTGAAAATTGATCCGCGAGTTCATTTTCAGAAGGGACTTTTGCATGTTGTTGCCATTCGCCAGATTCAATTTTTTGGCAAATATGCTGCTTTATTACGGTAAATTTTGCTGTTTTTACTTTAGTCATGTTAATTCGCTAGGTTTATTGTTTATAAGACTGTTGTCGTCTTAACGCTATAACTTGTATATACAATCTCATTTATTAGTGCTGATGTCAATAGTTGTATATACAAGCTTGCTTGTCTATTCTCTATCGCGTAAAGTAGCGTTATTAGCAATCAAACACTACGCTTATAATGCCGCCATCTTTTGATATAAACGCTGGTTAAAAGTTTAGCGTTAAAATCACCTTTTGGATCTATTATGACGATTAATTCTTCTGCTTGGCACACTCTCTTCATTAATGTAAATCTAGCGACTATGACTGATGGCGCTAACAGCTATGGTGCGATTGAAAATGGTGCTTTAGCAATAAGTGGAAGTAAAATTGCTTGGTTAGGCGCTGAAACTTCTTTACCCCCATATGATGAAAAATCAGTACGGGTTATTGATGGAAAAGGCAAATGGTTAACGCCCGGACTCGTTGATTGTCATACTCATATCGTTTATGGCGGTAACCGAGCCAATGAATTTGAAATGCGCTTACTCGGGAAAAGTTATCAAGAAATTGCTAATGCCGGCGGAGGCATAGTCTCAACAGTATCTGCCACACGCAAAGCCAGTGAAAGTGAATTATTAGCCAGTGCCTTACCCAGGTTAACTGCATTACATCAACAAGGTGTGACCAGTATTGAAATTAAATCGGGTTATGGTCTTGATACAGAAAACGAAATTAAAATGCTTAAAGTAGCAGGGCAGTTAGCTGAAAAACTGCCTGTTACTATTAAGCGGACTTTCCTTGGCGCTCATGCTTTACCTGTTGAATACAAAGATAATCCCGATGAATATGTCGACTTAGTCTGTGATGAAATGATACCCATTATTGCCGAAGGTAAACTAGCCGATGCGGTTGATGTTTTTTGCGAAAGTATTGGTTTTAGTTTAGTACAAACAGAACGTGTCTTTGCTGCGGCTCAAAAGCATCATCTACCGATAAAAGTTCACGCTGAGCAATTATCAAATTTAGGCGCTACCGCATTAGCGGCAAAATATAATGCGCTTTCATCTGATCATATCGAATTTTTAGATGAAACCGGTATTAAAGCCATGAAAGATGCAGACATGACTGCAGTACTGTTACCCGGAGCCTTTTATTTTCTTCGTGAAACACAATTACCGCCAATGGAATTATTACGCAAGTATCAAGTGCCAATGGCGATTGCTACCGATGCAAACCCCGGTTCCTCACCCATTCATAATATTCAACTGATGCTTAATATGGCATGCACATTCTTTCGATTAACACCGGCAGAAGCACTAGCTGGTGTTACTTGTTATGGTGCTAAAGCACTCGGTTTAGCTAATAAAGGTCAGCTTGCGCTTGGCTTTGATGCAGATATTGCCTTGTGGAATATAGAGCAACCAGCGGAACTTTGTTATCAATTTGGCGTAAACCCACTGAGTGAATTATTTGTAGCGGGTAATAAAGCCATTTAATTTCATTAAATGGGCTTATATTCAGGCGATAATTTTTTCTGCGATAAGCCTAGTTAAAAACACCCTATACAAACTTCACTATATTGCTTAGTCTTAATATATATCCGTTCTACTTCAATACGCAGGTTCGTCTAATGGTGTTTAGTTATAAACCCCGTTTGGCATTGCAATAATTGATCTAATTTCCTAGTTAAACTCATCAATCGTATAGGTTTGTTGTCATTAGGTAAAAGGCTTTATATGAAACACTTTCGCTCGACGCGCTTATCACTCACTGGTTTTTTGATGCTAGTGTTAAGCTTGTTTTTATTTTCGAGTACGGCACAAGCCGCCTCTTTTTCTTTTGCTGAATTTAATATTGCCTTTGTTTTGGGGTTAATGTTTCCTGTTATATTAATTATCGCCTTAGTTAAGCCCTTAAAAAACATTCGTCTTCGTTACCCCTTACTGATTTCTCTGAGTGTTTTATTGATGCTTTATGCCTTGGCTTATCCAAAAAGCTATCAAAGTGAATTGATACTTTCATCAGCCATGATTTTTTCTTCGGTGTTATTTTTTTGGCTACGAAGCACTTATTCTCAACCGGCAGAAAAAGTAAATTATTTAATCAATTTTATTGTTGTCGCAACAGCGGTATCTTTTGTTTTTAGTTTATGGTTTTTACCCGATATTGATGGTTATTTAGCCTGGCTGGCGGCAAGTTTACTGGTGCTTGCATGTGCTGGCGTTACGGTGCTTTCATCAAAAAAAATTAAAGAGCCTAGTAGTGTGAGATTAACGGCACAGTGGTTTATACATCTTTGTTTCGTGGTTATTCTTTTCGCGTGGTTAAATGCTTTTATCAGTGTTGTTTGGTTAGTGTCGGCAATCGTTATTTCTTATCTAGCCGCTTTGGTCAATGGTTGTTGGTATTTAGTGCAAGCCATTCGCGTCGAACTTAATAATAGCGATGATATTCGTCAAAAAATATCAACAGCATATTTGTTAGACCCAGCAACAAATTTACCCTGTTATCAGCAAGCCTTGGAAAAACTAGACAATGTTATAAAGCAGAAGCCTAAAAGTCGCTTTGTGAGTATTGTTTTTAAGCCGGTAAACTTTCAAGCGGTTAACACCGTTTTAGGTCACCATAATTCTGATATTTTATTATTACAATTAGCGTATTGTTTACAGAAAAAAGTCGCTGAAAATATTTTATTAGTTAACTTTTCAGATGAACAATCACCGATAAAAATCGCTCGGCTACAAGGGTTACACTTTTTAGTGGTGCTAGACTTGAGTACTGACAACTATCCTGACCATACTAAAGTTGACCAGCTTTGCCGTGAGCTTATGGCTGCTGTGCCCAGTGCAATGAGTTTTAAAAGTTTTTCTCTCAATTTCGAATTGGCTTTTGGTGCTGCTTATATGGGTGAATACAGTCATAGTGTCAGTGAGGTTATTTCATTTGCTGAAGATGCCTTACTCGTTTCAGAACAAACTCAACAAGTTGTTAGTTACTTTGACCACAATAGTGCACTCTATACCGAACAACAATTACAGCGTATGGAACAATTAAAACAAGATATAGCCGATGAAAAATTACATTGGTATTTACAACCACAAATAGGTCTAGCAAATAAAAAAGTAGTAGGCTTTCACATGGAGGTGCATTGGTATTGCGGTGATCAAACACCTCGTGTACTCAACCAATTTGTCGATATTGCCGAGCATAGTGGCGATATCTATCTATTAACAAAGCAGATGATTGTTGAAGCATGTAAGGCCATTGCTCAATTACAAAAGGTAGGTTTTGAAAAGCCAGTAACCATTACCTTTGCTAGTAAAGAGTTACTTGAACCGGCATTAATTGACTACATTGTTTTGCAAGCTAAAGAATATAGTATTAATACAAATTCTTTAATTATCGAGTTTAAAGAAGCGCTAATTTTATCTGCTAGCCAAAGAGCAAAAGCGATCATTGATCAGCTGAAATCTTTAAATATAAAGATCGCGATAGGAGATTTTTCAGGCAGCTATGAATCATTACGATACTTACGAAAGCTGAGTATCCATCAAGTAAAAATTAATTGTGGCTTGTTGGGTAATAGTGATAATAATATTGAGAGTGGTAGCTCAGATAAGGCCATTATTAATGCGCTAATCAATTTAACCCGGGCAATGAAACTCCCCCTTATTGGCACCTCAATTAATAACAGTAATATTGAACAAGCATTTATATCAATGGGTGGTGAATATGCTCAGGGTAGATATTTAAGTCGTGGGGTTGTTTTTGATGAAATTGAAATTTGGACGCAACGTTGGCTCGAACAATATCCACATAGTGAGCCAGCTAAGTGAGCCAAATTTAAGTCAGTGGGCGTAACTTACTGAATGTAAAGTCTAGATGATTTATTCAATGTCTAACGGCTCTGGTGACAAAATAATACCAGTATTGTCAGCATAAATGTGGTCTTCAGGGAGAAATGTTACCCCAGCAAAGTTTATTGCTAAATCACTTTCGCCAATATCTTGGTCGCTAGCACCGACAGGAATAGAGACTAAGCCTTGAATACCTAAGTCGAGTTCTTCTATTGCATCTACGTCGCGGACACTTCCATAGCAAACAATTCCTTCCCAAGCATTGTTAGCGGCCTGTTCAGCAATGTTAAAATCAATCAGTGCCCTACGTGTTGAGCCACCACCATCAATAACAAGTACTTTTCCTCGTCCATCTGTCGCTACAATTTGTGCTATTAAACCATTATTTTCAAAGCACTTAATGGTAACAACTTGACCACCAAAAGAGCTGCGCCCGCCATAATTACAAAAGATAGGATCAACAACATCAATTAGGTCGGCATAAATATTACAAAGCTCTGAGGTGTTGTATTCCATGATTTTTCCTTAATGCTATGATTGAATGCTTATACCTATGCTACTAAATTTTTGCTCACGGCAACAGTAAACATAAAGTGTGAAAAAATTTAATCGATTGGCTGTTAGTATAGCTCGATGTACAAACGTTGTGTGAAATATATTCAATGGTAAATAACCGTATAATCAGCAAATAATAATAGCGACTGTCTTGTATTGCTAAGCAAAAGAATATTTAATGGTCGCCCGCAACTTAATAGAGAATATAACATGGTAGGTGAGAAAGACTTTTATCACGGTCTATTATTTTCTGTTGAAGCCGTAGTTTTTGGCTTACTTGCTACATTTTTTTTGCTGTATTATCGGGGGATAGGTCGGCAGTATGTTAGCTACTGGACGGTGAGCCTATTTTCTTTAAGTGCCCATCAACTTTGCCTTGCCATTGAAACCCAACTTACCGACCTCAGTGTTATCGCCTTAGAGAAAGTTCTTCTTACAGTAGGTATTCAAGTTAGTTTTTATTTTCATCTCTGCGCACTTTTACTCGGAATATATAGCGCAGTTTCAAAAAAAAGTATTTCTAAAAAAATCACCAATAGCAGCTTTATACTCAGTGCTTTGTTCGCACTAACGGCAACGTTACTCTATGGATTTGAGGTTAACGAGGTTTATAACCGCTTTTACCTGCGAGAGAGTTTACCTGCATTTGTGATGGGCTGCAGTTTATTGCTAACGGCCTTTTATCTATATAACTTGCCAAAAAAATATTTTTCTGCATATGTTTT
The DNA here is from genome assembly GCF_014077405.1 of Colwellia sp. BRX10-9. Lineage (NCBI taxonomy): Bacteria > Pseudomonadati > Pseudomonadota > Gammaproteobacteria > Alteromonadales > Colwelliaceae > Colwellia > Colwellia sp. BRX10-9. The sequence goes on from NZ_JACGVV010000005.1 coordinate 37,767, forward strand.
TATTATTTATAGTCTTATTATGGGGGGCAGGTACGTTTTATTTTCTTTTCTTTCTATTGTACTTATCAATGAGTATTGGTTTAGGCCATTAGCAGAAGTACTGATTTATTTTGATTTGGGTGCCTTTACTTTATTAGCATTTACTATGCTTATTTGGATGCAAGGGGCAGAGCGAAGTATTGCGACCTCTGCGATGAATAAGGCTCAATATTTAGGTAAGCACGATTCATTAACCGGGGCGTTAAACCGACAACAAGTCATGGAAAAACTGCCTTTAATCATCGAAAAAACCGCCTGTAATCAACAAAATTTAGCGGTTTTTTTACTAGATATTAAAGGCTTTAAATTTGTCAATGATACATACGGGCTTAAGGTTGGGGATGCTATTTTGGGTGAAATAGCGCGTAGACTTGATGAAAGTATATTTTTACCCCAGGTGGTTGGACGATTAAGTGGTGATTCTTTTACTTTTATTATTGATGGTGTTGACGAAAAGCAACAAGCGGCTGCAATAGAACATTTACACGGCTTAATAAGTCGGGCGTACCACATCAAACAACATAAAGTATTATTACAATGCTCTGTTGGTTATTGTTTATATCCTGGGGATGGGCTATTAGCTGAAGATTTATTGCAGAAAGCTAATTTAGCCTTAGCGCAAGCTGAAAGTCAAAATGTGGCGACGGTCAAATATAAAACGGGAATGCAATCGCATGGTCGAAGATTACTTGCCATGGAAAAAGAAATTCGCGATGGTTTTGAAAACAATGAATTTGTACTCTATTTTCAACCACAGCTTAACTTATTAAATAATCGTATAGAAGGCTTCGAAGCGCTTGTTCGCTGGCAACACCCAGAACGTGGTTTATTACAACCCGCAAGTTTTTTACCTGATATTGAATCGCTTAACCTGCTTAGTGAGCTAGACAGTTATGTGCTTGAACGAGCATGCCAAACTATTGCACGTTTGCAAAAAGAATATCATCGACGAGTGACCATAGCGGTTAATATTACCGCCGTTGAATTTCAAGATCCAAAATTGATTGAAAATATCCAAGCCTTACTTTTTAAATATCAAATTACACCAAGATGTTTAGATTTAGAAATTACCGAAAATGTTGTGATGACTGAAATCGCAACAGCAATGAATACCATTGTTATTTTGCAAAATATGGGCATAAAAGTTTCAATTGATGATTTTGGTACAGGGTATTCCTCATTGGCATACCTGCGTAAACTGCCGATCGACAAAATTAAAATTGATCGAAGTTTTATTGAAGAAGTCGCAAGTAATGATTCAGATTTAACGATTGTTAAATCTATGGTTGAGCTTTCTCATGGTTTAGGTAAGCGTGTTTTAGCCGAGGGAGTTGAAACCGAAGAACAACTAAGGGTATTACGCAACATTGGCTGTGATGCTGTTCAAGGATATTACATCAGTAAACCTATACCCGAAGAAGCATTGAAAAAATACTTTGCCCGATAATTATCATCTTATTATTTCATATAAAAAAACATATAAATTTGTTTCAAATTTTAATTTTCTACCTATACTAAAAATATCAATCTATTAATATTTTTAGGATCTCCTTTATGCTAATCAAGCACAAGCTTATTGCTAACACCGGTATTTTGGTTTTATCAATGGTCTTTATGTTGGGCTTACTTAATTTTACTATGTCGTCTTTGGAAACTGATATAAAAATTGCTCGAGAAATTGGCAATATCGAAACCGAAATTTTACAGTTGCGTCGTAATGAAAAGGATTTTTTAGCTAGAAAAGATATCAAGTATTTTGAGGCGTTTAGTGAAAATTATGCTGAGCTTATAAGAAATATTGGTTCACTTGAGCAAGCTTACGAAACGATAGGCAAAGACCTTCCTGAATTAAATAAGCTTCGCGCTGTGCTAAATGATTATCAACAGTTCTTTAAAGACTTAGTTGATGCACAAAAAGATCTTGGTTTATCTTCAACCGACGGTCTATACGGCTCATTAAGATCTGCTGTTCATGTAGTTGAAGAGTCGATTGGTAATAGTGACTATAAATTGCTGAGCAATATGCTACAACTTAGACGCAATGAGAAAGACTTTATGTTACGTCTTGATGCGAAATACGTCGACCGTTGGAATAATAATGCCAGTTCTTTTGTTCAAGACATAAACGTAAGCGATTTATCCAGTGATGCTAAATCACAAGCCATTGATAATATCTCTCTCTATGAACAAGCATTTACAGACTTTGTTGCCGGACAAAAACGGCTTGGTTTCACCGCTAAAGAAGGTTTAAAAGGTGATATGCGCAACGCTGTTCATCAAGTGGATGAAATTTTAGATAAACTTGTTTTACTGAGTAAAAATGAGGTTGTTGAGCACACCAAATTTGTTGACTTGGTTGCCTACAGTGTCTTTTTTAGCATATTACTTATTGCCATCAGTTTTGCCTTTTTTGTCAGTAGAAGTATTTTATTAAGCATAAATCAGCTAAACGAGACCATGAAAAAAGTGGCTGATACTCAGGATTTATCGTTGACCGTATCTACTCACAGTGATGATGAACTCGGCGAAATGGCCACTATTTTTAATAATATGCTGGGTAAGTTTAGAAACTTAATTACGGCCGTTAACCTTTCTGTTGATACTGTGCACGAAGCAACAGATAGTTTATCAAAAAATATTCACCTTGCTAATGCCGGAGTCGACTCACAAATTCAACAAACGGATATGGTCGCTACCGCGGTGACTCAAATGGTTGCGACCGTTGATGAAATTGCTAATAATACCAATGCCGCTGCGAGTAAAGCTGAAGCAACCAATAATAATGCTATTAGTGGTAAAGAAGGGGTTGAGCAAACTATTGCGAAAATTGATGAGCTTTCTGAAAAGTTAAGGGAGTCAGAAAATATAGTGCACGAACTTGCTAAAGATAGCGATACTATTGGTTCAGTATTAGATGTTATTCGAGGCATAGCAGAGCAAACAAACTTACTGGCGTTAAATGCGGCTATCGAAGCAGCCAGGGCGGGAGAACAAGGGCGTGGCTTTGCTGTGGTTGCTGATGAAGTTAGAACATTAGCCAGTCGGACTCAAGATTCGACACAAGAAATTGAAACGATTATTAGTTCATTGCAAGGACGAACCAAAGAAATTGTTTCTCATATGGCTATTTGTCGAACACAAGGCCAAGACAGCGCTGACCAAGCAAGCTCAGCGGGTAAAATGCTAGAAGAAATAACCTATGATGTTTCAACCATCATGGAAATGAATACAGCTATAGCATCAGCCATTCAAGAGCAAAGTACGGTCGCTTCTGAAGTTAATCAACATGTGGTTGAGATAAGAGACGTCGCCGAACAAGCCGGGCTAATATCTCATCAAAATGCACAAATGAGTGAAGAGTTATCTCAGCAAGCGGCAGTGTTGAATAATGAAGTGAGTCAGTTTAAAGTTTAGAAATATACTTTTCTCTTGAAGATACCGAACAGGTGTTTTCAAGAGAAAACGTTATCTCTGTCTAGTTATTACTAGGCAAAGTTCGCTAAATAAAAGCCATCTTGAATGTTCGTGTTAACTTATTTTATTTCACTTCAACAAAACTAATCGACGCTTCTCTATTTTGGCTTGTGGTTAAACTTGAACAATAGCTTTGCCAATTAATGTCGTAATTATCAAAGAGATTTTTGAATGTTTGGTCAGTGAAAATAGCGCCGTGCTTGTCATCAAATACTAAGCGGTGGCCATGCTTACCTAGCGGTTCAATATCAGTTAATAGCACGTCTTTTTTATGAAACACTTCTGGTATTTTAACGCCATTTTTAGCTTTCGTTTCTACGGGAGAAAATACTCTTAGGTATTCAAAGGAGAAACTAAGTTGAAGGTTACTATCAAAATTAAGGGTTAATTTTTTTTGCTTGCTATCAAGCGTAAACTGAATGATTTTCATTAATTCCTGCGCTTATATTGGCTAAAAGAGTAGGAAGTTAACTTCCTACTCTTTTCTTTCTATAGAATAAAACGGCTTAAATCTTCATTTTTAACTAATTCAGAAATAGTGTCATCTACGTATTTTTGATCAATTATAATGACTTCCCCAGCACGCTTATCAGCATTAAATGATAGGTCTTCGATTAAACGTTCCATCATAGTATGTAAGCGTCTTGCGCCAATGTTTTCTGTACTTTCATTAACTTGCCATGCGGCATTAGCGATTGCCTGAATACCATCTTCACTAAAAGAAACATGTACACCTTCTGTTGCCAACAAAGCAATATACTGTTCAGTTAATGATGCGTTTGGTTCAGTCAAAATTCTAACAAAATCATGGGTAGTTAGCGCTTGTAACTCGACACGAATTGGTAATCGACCTTGCAATTCAGGGATCAAATCAGATGGTTTTGCCATCTGGAATGCGCCTGAAGCAATAAATAAAATATGGTCTGTTTTAATCATGCCATGCTTAGTGCTTACTGTTGAGCCCTCAATCAGAGGGAGTAAGTCTCTTTGTACCCCTTCGCGAGAAACATCAGGACCTGAGCTATCACCACGCTTACAAATCTTGTCAATTTCATCGATAAAAACGATGCCATTTTGCTCTACTGCATAAATAGCCTTTTCTTTGATATCGTCATTGTTAACAATTTTGGCGGCTTCTTCTTCTTGCAACGCTTTAAAAGCATCTTTAATTTTTAATTTACGCTTGCTGGTTTTTTCATTAGACATGCCCTGAAACATATTTTGCAGCTGCGAAGTCATCTCTTCCATACCAGGAGGAGCCATTATTTCAACCCCCATTTGTGGGGCAGCTAAATCTAATTCTATTTCTTTATCATCAAGTTGACCTTCACGAAACTTTTTGCGAAAAGCTTGACGAGTACTGCTATTATCCGTAGCTCCATCAGCGCCAAAACCGTCTCGTGGTGGTGGCAATAAGATATCTAAAATTCGTTCTTCAGCGGCTTCTTCGGCGATATGTTTTACCCGAGCCATTTCTTGCTCTTTGGTCATTTTTATTGCCATATCAGCCAAGTCACGAATGATCGTTTCGACTTCTTTACCAACATAACCGACTTCGGTAAATTTAGTTGCTTCAACTTTAATAAAAGGAGCGTTGGCAAGTTTGGCTAGACGCCTTGCTATTTCTGTTTTACCAACCCCCGTTGGACCAATCATTAGAATGTTTTTAGGGGTAACTTCGGTGCGTAACTCTTCGTTTAACTGCATTCTGCGCCAGCGATTTCTTAAGGCGATGGCTACAGCACGTTTGGCATCACTTTGACCAATAATGTGGCTGTCTAATTCACTGACTATTTCACGTGGTGTCATATTCGACATGATAATTCCTTAAGCATTTTACTTATTTGATACACTTACTAAGCGAGACGAAAGTTGAGCTTTATAACTCGTCAATCGTATGTTGATGATTGGTGAATACACAAATGTCGCCAGCGATTTTTAACGACTTTTCAACAATTTCAATCGCAGAAAGCTCGGTATTCTCTAACAGTGCAGTTGCTGCCGACTGTGCAAAGTTACCACCACTACCGATAGCAATTAAGTCATTCTCTGGTTGTATAACATCGCCATTGCCGGTGATGATTAATGAAGCTGTTTCGTCTGCAACAGCAAGTAAAGCCTCTAATTTTCTTAAGGCGCGGTCACTTCGCCAATCTTTAGCAAGCTCAACAGCGGCTTTAGTTAAATGGCCTTGGTGTTGTTCAAGTTTACTTTCAAAGCGCTCAAATAAAGTAAAAGCATCAGCAGTGCCGCCAGCAAAACCAGCAAGGACCTTGCCGTTATATAAACGACGAACTTTGCGAGCATTACCTTTCATTACGGTATTTCCAAGCGATACTTGGCCATCACCACCAATTGCTACTTTGCCATTACGTCTTACGGATACGATAGTTGTCACAATTAACCTCAAATATTTATTTATATCTATGAAGAATAGATAAGGCTAATTATGACTTTTTCAAGGAGGGAGCTAGATAAATGTGTCTATTATGTCAATCGGACTAACTTATTGTTCACTAATCCGTTGGATTTTATTTCCAAAGCCAAATTTGGCAGCCATTAACATTATTACTTTTTAGCTTATGTTTGTCTTTTTCTGCTTCACGTTTACGCTCATAAGGACCTAAAAACACTTTGTAATAAATTCCGTTTTTACCTTTAGATTCACTTATTTGAGCCGTTAAGCCAGTAAAGGCAATATTGGCTTTTAATACTTCGGCTTGTCTCATCGTTCTAAACGACGCGCACTGCATCTTATACGGTCCTTTATCCTTAACTTCATATTTACCCACTTCAACTTCTTTACTCTTTAGGTTGTCAACATATGCCCATATCTCTTTTGGTGGAGCGGGTAATGCTTTTTCTTTTACAGCTTGTGGGGCTTCTTTTACTATTTTCACGGGAGAGATTTGCGGTTTATTGTCTTTTATTGACCATAATCCATAAATAAAACCACCGATCAATAACATGACTAAAAAGAGTAAAAGCTTAAATTTTAAGGTGAAGGTTGGTTTAGGCGCTACCTTGCCTTTATAGGGACTTTTCTTTTTGTTTTGTGCGCGGGAAACGTAATCTTGATGAGCCATGAAATAATAATATACCGGTAAACGTCGGGTAATTCTAACCAACTGGTAAGGAAATGACACTAGTTTAAAAAGAAAATTGTAACAGAAGGCTTATTACTTAAAGTTACCAACTTAAATCAAGTGGATCAACATCTACTGTCCAGCGTACTTTTTTCTGCCATTCATTCTGAGAAATAGCGTTAATCAGCTGATAAATAGCAAGATGAAGTTGCTTGCGTGATTTAGCTTGTACAATTAAATGATAGCGATATTTACCTGCTTTTTTTTCCATCGCAGCTGGCACCGGACCGGCAAATTGGCAGCCATCAAAAGTAAATTCGGTTAATGCACTGAGAAATTTTTCAGGATAAGAAGGATAGTTAGCTTCTGCCCGAAAAAGTGCTTGATAACTAAACGGTGGTAATAAGGCCTGTTTGCGCTCAGTTAACGCATATTTAGCAAAGTGTGGGTAACCGTTGTTGACTAAATCTTGCAGTAATGGATGTTCAGGGAAGTTGGTTTGTACTAATACTTTTCCGGGCTTACTTTCTCGACCTGCACGGCCAGCAACTTGCACTAATAATTGTGCCATGTGCTCGGCGGCACGAAAGTCAAAACTAAAGAGTGCACCATCAACGTCTAACACTGCAACCAGTGTTACATCAGGGAAGTGATGCCCCTTCGCCAACATTTGTGTACCAATCAGTAACTGATGTTTTTTATCACTGACTTCTTGTAATAATTTTGCCAATTCGCCTTTTTTACGAGTACTGTCGCGATCGATTCTTACGGTACTATAGTCAGCAAAAAGTTCGCCGATGCGCTCTTCTAATTGTTCTGTACCTTGTCCCATAGGTTTAATACGAACACTTCCGCAACTAGGACACTGGTATGGGATACGCTTTTGACTACTACAGTGGTGACAAATTAATAATTTTTTTCCTTGGTGCAAAGTATAAGGTTTATTACAACGCTGACAATCGGCTACCCAGTGACACTCTTGACAATTAATCGCTGGCGCATAACCACGGCGATTTAAAAATATTAAGGCTTGTTCACCGCGTTTAAGTGTTGTTTCAATCGCCTTTTTTAACGTACCTGATAAGCCATGTTCCATTTGCTGTTGGGCAACATTAATAAGACTGATTTTGGCTTGAGTACTTTGACCGGGTCTTTTAGTTAATTGATGATATTGATATTTACCCGACAATGCATTTTGTAGCGTTTCTAAACTAGGCGTGGCACTACCGAGTACAATAGGAATATTTAACTGACCCGCGCGTAAAATAGCAATGTCGCGCGCGTGATAACGAAAACTGTCTTGTTGTTTAAAAGAGCCATCGTGCTCTTCATCAACAATAATTAAACCTAAATGATGTAGCGGCGCAAAAACAGCTGAACGCGTGCCAATAATTATTGCGGCGGTGCCCCGTTGTGCAGCCAGCCAAGTTTGTAAACGTTCTTTGTCGTTTAATCCTGAGTGGTGCAAACAAATAGGTAAATTAAAGCGTTGTTCAAACCGACTGAGCATTTGTGGTGTTAGACCAATTTCAGGCACTAATACCAGTACTTGTTTATTGGCGGCGAGAGTTTTTTCCATCGCTTGTAAATAAACTTCGGTTTTACCACTACCGGTGACACCGTCTACTAAATGACAAGAAAACTGCTCAAAGGACGCTTTCACCGCTGAGACAATAACCGCTTGTTCAACGGTTAAGGTTAGCTTTTCACTCTCAGCTAAAGCGTCTTGGTGATAGACAAAGGTTTCAGCTTTTTGTTGCCTTTCTTCAATTAACTTTTTCTTTTCAAGCGTATTTAATTGTGCTTTTGTATAGCCTAATGTTCTAATTTCTGCCCAAGTTAGCCCTGGGTGGGTTTTAATGACATTATACAGTTCGGCTTGTTTTGGGGCTCGCTTAACTATTTTTTCTAATACCAGCTTTTCTTCACTGTCTTGCTCAAGCAAGAAACAATGCCAAGTGGTCGCTAAATCAATAGTAGGTTGCTCAATTTGACGAAGCAACACGGGAAGAGCCAGTTGTAGTACGTCTCCAATCGGGTGATGATAATAATCAGCACAGCGCAGTAAAAACTTTAACAGCGCGGGAGGAAAACGAAAGTTGTCATTGACTAAGCCAATAATCGGCTTAAGTTTTTTGTCGTCAATATCGCAGACTTCACTGGTACTTATAATAATACCAATAACTTCTCTATGACTAAAAGGTACGATCACTCGTGCGCCTATTTGAATCTCGTCACTACTGATGCTTTTTGGCACGATATAAGTAAATAACTGACGCATAGGTACAGGAATAGCGACTTGAATATAACTAACCTGCATAACGAGTACTTTTTTGACGATAATTAAGCTTATTCTGCCGACTTGTTGTTAATATGCCAAGTACGATTTTATAGAAAGTTTAACTTTAATCACCTTAACGGATTAATTGTTCATTTTTTAGCAATTAGTGTCATTAGGCTATTGCTAAGCATGTGTCGATGATTTAAAATTCGCCTCCATTATTTTTAACTCGTATGGTGCTTAGCAGCAATAATGACTGACTAAGTGGCGATACGGCCTTATACAGAGGTTTCTATGAAAGACGGTATTCATCCTAATTATGTTGAGTTCAAGGCAACTTGTTCTTGCGGTAACATCATCGTAACTCGTTCTACAGCGAAAAAAGATATTCACTTAGACGTATGTTCAGCTTGTCACCCATTTTACACGGGCAAACAAAAAGCTGCTGAGACCGGTGGTCGTGTTGATAAATTCAACAAACGTTTTGGTGCACTTAGTAGCAAGTAATTTTGCGCTAAAATCAAAATGTAAAAAAAAGCGTCGTAAGACGCTTTTTTTATGCCTAAAAATCCATTGAAATACCATTCAGCTTTGCTACGTTCTCAAAAAATATAATATTTTTCGCTTTTCTTTAAACCCTTTTCATAAATACTGTATCTTACTTTATAACGACACCATTATTGAGAGTTAACCTTTGGATAACCCGAAAGTTATTTACATTAAAAACTGTGCTGAACCGCCGACCACTATTGCTGAAAACCTTGCAAAAGAACGTGCGATTATTAGTCGAGCACAGCAGGGTGATCAGCAGGCTTTTTATCAACTTTATCAGCAGTATCATCGTAAAGTTTATGCTATTTGCTGGCGCATGCTTGCAGATAAAGATAGTGCAGAGGATGTTTGCCAAGAGGTTTTTGTACAACTATGGCAAAAGATAGCTAATTTTCGTGGTGAAAGTAAATTTTCTACTTGGTTACACAGTGTCACCAACAATATTGTACTTGGACACTTACGCAAACATAAAAACTGGTTGCAACGTATCTTTAGTATCGAAGATCAAACCATGGCAGATATTGCCGTAGAAATGCCAGATAGTGCGGGTCTAACCGAATTAGATAAACATATCGCTCGTTTACCTGAAAGAGCTCGCTTAGTTTTTGTGTTGTTCGCGGTTGAAGGTTACCGCCATGAAGAAATTGCAAATATGCTCGACATGGCAGTAGGTACTAGTAAAGCGCAATACCATAGAGCTAGAAATTTGTTAATGGAGTGGATCGAGATATGAATAAATTATTATCAGAGCAAGCTTTACAAAAAGCACTGGCAAAATTACCTGATGAAATGACACCACAACGTGATTTATGGGCTGGTATTGAACGGGCGATTGAAGTTAAAACACAAGACAAACCTGTCTTTGTATCACCGGTGAAAAAAGTGTTTATGCCTACAGCATGGGCGGCATCTTTAGTGCTCGCAGTATTGGCTACTTGGTTTTCTTTTTCGCCTCAATTTTCAGAACAGCCGCTGGATTTAGCGCAACACAATAACTCACCCCTGACCTTAGTAACTGCAATGCAAGAAAATTTTATGCACACCAAGCAATCGATGTTGATTAGCTTTGGCCAGCCTAAAATATCGGCCCTGCCAAAAGAAATTCAACAAGAGTTAATAAACCTAAGCTCAGCCCAAGCTACGATTGAAAAGGCTCTAAATGAAGACCCAAGTAATAATGATTTACTTAATTTATTACGTTGGACCCAAAAACAAGAATTAGATCTATTAAGCCAACTATACAGCCCTAAATGGCAGAGTATTTAAAGATAACACTATAAAGAGGTAGTTATGAGAGTTTTACAAAAAGTTATTCCGATGATGCTATTTTCAGCCGCTTGTTCAAGCTTTGCGGGTGAGCAGATAGACAAGTCATTACTGGTCAGTGATGTCAGTAGTGTAAATATTGAAAATTTACGCGGTAATATTACGGTTATTGGTTGGGATAAAAACACTATTTCGATAAAGGGAGAATTGGAAGACGACGCCGAAGGTTTACTCTTTAAGCAACAAGGATCGCGTGTAAAAATTAAGGTTGAGCTTGAAAATCATAACAACAACTTCTGGGGTAACAATGCTAAAGGCTCAGTATTAACGATTCATATGCCTAAAAACATTCGTGTCAGTTTTGAGGGGATTGCCAGTGATATTAATTTTGAGAACTTGCATGCCAGCGCCGAAGCAAAAACAGTAAGTGGTAACATCAAAGCGGTAAATTTGAGTGAACGCATTGAATTAATTTCAGTTAGTGGTGATATTAACAGTAGCAAATTATCAGGGAAAGTGAGTTTGTCGAGTGTTAGCGGTAATATTAAAGATCGTCAGTCACGTGGACGTTTAAGTTTGCGCGTGGTCAGTGGTGAAATTGACGCGCAATCAACAGCAAAAGAAGTGACGATCGAAAATGTCAGTGGCGATATTAACATAGGATTAAATGAGATTGACGAACTTACCGTTGCAAATGTCAGTGGCGATCTGTCAGCAACGTTATCGTTAAATGATGGTGGTGTCGTTAAGATGTCGAGTGTTAGTGGCGGTTTAGCATTAAAGCTACAGAAAAATGTTCAAGCAAGCTTCCGTTTATCAGCCAGTGCTGGTGGTCAGATCACTAATAAAATTACCACGCAAAAATCAAATAAAGCTAAGTATGGACCAAGCTCAAAATTAGACTTTGAAACCGGTAGTGCCAACGCGAACGTACGTGTAAATACGGTAAATGGCAATATTAGCGTCAGCAATTAATTTTTATGACTCTGGCATTGAAAATAGAACGAGTTAGGGCGCTTTCTGGCTCGTATTTATATTCTGTTTCAAAGTAAATTCTGCTAACCTACCAAAAGTTTTAATCTCGCATTTGCGATAGAGTTTTAGGGTATATAAATGGCAGAGCGCAAGCCAAATAAATTTTTCAAAGATAAAAAGTATTCTCAAGATAGTCAAATGAATGCTTTAAAAGTTCCACCTCATTCGCTTGAGGCAGAGCAATCTGTATTGGGCGGTTTATTGCTCGATAACGAGACGTGGGATCGTGTTGGCGAACGTGTTGTCGCTCAGGATTTTTATAGTCGTTCACATCGTATTACTTTTGAAACCATAGCTGCGTTAATTGAACTAGGCAACCCTGTTGATTTAATTACCTTATCTGAAGCTTTAGAAAACGAGCAACGACTTGAAGATGCTGGTGGCTTTGCTTACCTTGCCGAAATGATGAGGAATACACCCAGTGCGGCCAATATCACCGCTTATGCCGACATCGTTCGTGAACGTGCGGTTACTCGTGAAATGATCAGTGTGGCAAATGAAATTGCTGAAGCGGGTTATGATCCTCAAGGCCGTGCTAGTGCAGAGCTTCTCGATTTTGCTGAAACTAAAATATTTGCTATCGCGGAACAACGGGCTAACAAGTCCGAAGGGCCAGAAAACATTACCTCAGTACTAGAAAAAACAGTCGATCGTATTGAACAACTTTGTTCATCGCCAAATAATGGTGTTACCGGTGTTTCTAGTGGCTTTTCTGATTTAGATAAGATGACCGCTGGTTTTCAAAAGTCAGATCTTATTATCGTTGCTGCACGTCCATCAATGGGTAAAACTACCTTTGCGATGAACATCGCAGAAAACGCGGCGATGACTGAAGATAAACCCGCATTGATTTTTAGTTTAGAAATGCCTGCAGAACAACTGATGATGAGAATGCTAGCCTCATTAGGCCGTATTGACCAAACCAAAATTCGTACGGGGCAATTAGGTGACGAAGATTGGGCGCGTTTATCATCAACCATGGGGTTACTTATTGATAAAGGTAAGATGTTTATTGATGATGCCGCTGGTTTAACGCCAACCGATGTTCGCTCTCGTGCGCGCCGCATTGCCCGTGATCACGGTGGTATAAGTATGATCATGATCGATTACTTACAGTTGATGCGCGCGCCACAATTTGCTGATAACCGCACCTTAGAGATTGCCGAAATATCACGGTCATTAAAAGCATTAGCTAAAGAATTACAAGTACCGGTTGTGGCACTGTCTCAGCTAAACCGTAGTTTGGAGCAACGTTCAGATAAACGGCCGATTAACTCGGATCTTCGTGAATCAGGCTCTATTGAGCAAGATGCCGATTTGATCATGTTTATCTATCGTGATGAGGTTTATCACGATGATTCAGAGTTTAAAGGTATGGCAGAAATTATTATTGGTAAACAACGTAACGGCCCTATTGGTCGTGTTCCGTTGACTTTCCAAGGACAGTTTTCTCGTTTTGATAATTATGCCGGCCCGCATGTATTAGATGAAGATTAATGGCATTAACGACCGCAACGGCAATTATTAATTTATCTGCGCTCAAGCACAACTTAGCGCAGATAAAATCACTTGCACCGACAGCAAAGGTGCTAGCCGTTTTAAAAGCTAATGCCTATGGCCATGGCCTTGAACGCATTGCGCACGCATTGTTTTCTGAGCAAGCTAAAATAAATGAACACGGTCATTCATCGATCACCGCTGATGCTATTGCCGTGGCAAGAATTGATGAAGCGCTGGCATTACGGTCTTCAGGTATTACTCAACCGATTGTCTTGCTCGAAGGTTTTTTTAATGCAAAAGACTTAGCGATACTTGCGGTCAATAATTTACAAACGGTTATTCATAACCATCAACAACTTGATGCTCTTTTATCGGCAACGCTTCCTTCTCCGTTAAAGGTTTGGCTAAAAATCGATACCGGTATGCACCGTTTAGGTATAAATCCAGAGGAGTTTAGCCATTTTTATCAGCAATTAACGGACTCAGTAAACGTTCAAAAAAATATTGTGCTAATGAGTCACTTAGGTTGTGCTGATGATAAAAGCAATCAGGCGACTCGCCAACAAATATCACTCTTTGAAAAAGTAACGTTAGGCTGTAACGAAGAACGAACATTGGCAAACTCTGCCGGTATTTGTGCATGGCCAGCAAGCCATTACCAATGGCTTCGCCCCGGTTTATTATTATACGGGATTTCTCCTTTACCCTTTGAAACTAGCGCAGCAAATTTATCAACTTGTGCGCCAGAGAGTGCTTTGCACAATAAAGATATAACCTTGGATGTTCTGCCAGTAATGACGCTGAAGTCAAGTTTGATCGCCGTACGTGAATTAGCCGCTGGCGAATCAGTCGGTTACGGTAATGCTTGGACAAGTGAGCAAAAGACTATTATTGGTGTTGTTGCCATTGGTTACGGTGATGGTTACCCTCGGCATGCTAAAAATGGCACACCTGTTTTGGTCAATGGACGAAGGGTTCCTTTGGTAGGAAGAGTATCAATGGATATGATCACTGTTGATTTAGGGATAAATGCACAAGAACAGGTTGGCGATGTTGTGACTTTGTGGGGAGAGCAATTATCTGTTGCCGAAATAGCGCTATGTGCAACTACCATTCCCTATGAGCTCTTATGTAATATTACTCGCCGTGTACAAATCACCTTGTCAGCGCAGTAAAGGTCTTTTTTAAATACTAAGTAAACTACTCATCTTCTTGGTAAAGTCGCCAAAAATTCATTTACAGCGCACTTAACCGCCACTGTTTATTATAATGTCATTAATTGTCAGTTGTTATTGAGTCAATAAACTAAATATAGCGTAAAAAATAAAAAACCTCGTTTATTGCTAAACGAGGTTTTGGTCTATGACTACAAATTACTTAATTCACTATTTATCGAAACTGAACTCAATAAAAGCTTTACCAAATTCAGAATTTAACGGAATAATAATGATAGGGCCATCAGCTTTGTGGTGAATAGTATGGTTTTGACCAGAAACAACCATAGGCGTTGCCATGTCAAATTCAAAGCCTTTTTCGCTCAGCATACGCTTAGCGCCACCGGTGACCATATTAGTAATTTCACCGACTAAATCGGTAATTTCTTCATTGATTTCGTCAGGACCTTCGCCAACCATTTTTTTCATGGTGGCCAGTGCTAACTTTCCTTCAAAAGTAATTGATAGTGAGCCTTTTGTTTGAGCGCTCACCATACCAATTAAACCAGAAACATCGCCCATAGCAACTTCATTTTTTTTCAAACGAGGTTTTTCAGGTACTAATTCCATTTGTGCCATAGTAGACATTACATTGAGCATTGAAGATAAAAAAGGGTTAATAAACTCTACATTCATGAATGTTTCCCAAGGGCTTAGTTATACTAGTCATTTTATTTTGCATGTTAATTTAGCAAATGTAAATCGTTCCTACTAGTTATTGTTTTTTATTATCGCAATTTTAACTGATTTCGAAAAAGTTAAGCTGCCAATAATTGTTTCGTCTTTATAATTTACAGTATTTACTTGCTTAGGGTAAGTATCGATGAGTAAATCATTTTTTACCACTAATCCGGATAAAAAGTTTTCAAAATTAGCTTCTTGGTAAATATAAACATTACCTTTAGCGACTTCTAAACCTATCCAATTGAGCTTGATTGGCTGTTTTTTATTATCTTGAACATCAATAAGTTGGAAATGTGCTTCAACATAGTTTTGAATGAACTTTTCGTATTTAGGATGCTCAGCTGAAAAGCGTATTTGCTGTTGCTCAGCAATAGCATTATCAATATCGTGAGCCGTAAATTGATGAATAACTTCTATGTTATGGGTTCTTGGATTAACTGATAAATCAGTTAATCCAAAGAAGTATCGGTGGGCTGCGCTTGAAAGCGCAACGCCACACAATAAACAAAAAACAAAGCTTTTAAATAATGAGGTTTTTGACATTATTTATCTTCTTCTTCTTCCTTGTCTTCTTTTTCGTCATCAGCTGACTTTAATTTAACATTATAGTCACGCATCATGTCTTTTTTCTTACGTTTGTATAATTCAAAGCTTGATTTAATAGGGCGTGCTGGCCAGTAGTTATTGTTAACATCTACATCGGCTGTTTCCCAGTTTGGATCAATAGCGATAGCGGTAATCTCTTTGTCAGTAATAAATAATTTAGAAACATTTTTACTGTTTTTACGCCAGATTTCTGCAGGAATATGTACTTGTTCTGTTGTTTTATCTGCAAAAGTTAATTGCACAATAATAGGCATGACCAAGCCACCCTTATTTTCAAAATCAACGATGTAGAAATTTCTTTCATCAACAAGGAGATCTTTTTGCCATTGTTCTAACTTTTTATTTGCGCTGTTATAGGTATTACGTGCTTTATTGGTTGCCGTAAATTTATCATGCTCATTGTAAAAGTCTAACAATTCAGGCTTGTCAGTTGTTCTAAGCCATTGACCTTTATCACGAAGGTCACTAATAAATGTTGGCTTTTCACTCTCTAAGGCACGATTCCAAGCGGCTTCTGTATCAGGGTTTTGGCTATCAGGACGATATAAATGAATATTACCTAAAGCGATATCAACATGATCTGTTGTGTAGAACCAACCACGCCAGAACCAATCTAAATCAACGGCTGATGCATCTTCCATGGTGCGGAAAAAGTCTGAAGGTGTTGGGCGTTTAAACATCCAACGTTGTGCATATTCCTTAAAGGCAAAATCAAATAATTCACGGCCCATAACGGTTTCACGTAAAATATTTAATGCTGTTGCTGGCTTACCATAGGCATTATTACCAAACTGAAGAATTGATTCAGAGTTGGTCATAATAGGTACCTGGTTAGTACTTTTCATGTAATTAGTAATGTCAGCAGCATGACCACGGCGTGAAGGATAACCTTCTTCCCATGCTTGTTGTGCTAAAAACTGTAGGAAAGTGTTTAAACCTTCATCCATCCAAGTCCATTGACGTTCATCAGAGTTAACGATCATTGGAAAGTAGTTATGACCCACTTCGTGAATAATTACTCCAACTAAGCCGTATTTAGTACCACGAGAATAGGTTTTTTCACCTGTTTCTTTGTCAAGTGTTGGGCGAGGACCATTAAAAGTGATCATCGGATATTCCATGCCACCAACGGGTCCATTGACTGAAATTGATACTGGGTATGGGTAAGCAAAGGTGTATTTATTATACTGTTGCATGGTATGGATAATAGCTTCAGTTGAGTACTTTTCCCATAATGGATTACCTTCATTAGGGTAAAAAGACATCGCCATGGTATCGGTACCGCCTTCTTTATAACCTTGAGCGTCCCAAATAAATTTACGGCTTGATGCGAAAGCAAAATCACGAACATTTTTAGCTTTAAAATGCCAGGTTTTCGTTTTTGTTGAGCGAGATTTTTCGTTTTCAAGTGCTTCATCAACGGTAACTATAAGCACAGGTTTCTTTGCGTTTTTAGCTTGTTCTAAGCGTTTACGCTGTGTTTTTGTTAAGACCTTGCTTTCATTTTGTAACTCACCGGTAGCGGCAACAATATGATCAGCAGGAACGGTGATCTTAACGTCGTAATCACCAAATTCTAAAGTGAATTCGCCGTTACCTAAAAACTGCTTGTTTTGCCAGCCCATAACGTCATAGTATGCTGCTGCGCGAGGAAACCAGCCAGCAAGCTCATACAAATAGTTATCGTCTTCTTTAAAGTATTCGTAACCCGAACGGCCACCTAACACTTTTTGTTCATGAAGCTTATAGTTCCACTTAATATTTAATTCAACATCATCGCCGGATTTTAATGCCTTAGGTAAGATAACGCGCATCATTGTGCCGTTAATTACATAGTCAAGAGCACTACCGTTTGATGCTGTAACTGCAGTAATTGTATTACCACCATCAAATTCAGTTGACTCGATAGCGCCACGCAACCCGCTATAAGTTATTTTTTTACTAGGAGCTGTCGCTGTTAAGCGATTATCAGAGTCACGTTTTAAGCGGTTTTGATCTAGCTGTATCCACAAGTAGCGTAAAGTGTCAGGTGAATTATTGGTATAACTCATTGTTTCGCTACCCGTTAAGGTTTGCGTTTTATCATCAAGTTGAATATTAATTTTATAATCAACTTGTTGTTGCCAATACTGGTGACCTGGTGCGCCTGATGCAGTTCTGTAAGTGTTGGGTGTTGGTAAAGATTCTTCTAATTGACGAAATTTATCGCTACTAATGGTGTTTTTCGCTATTGCGCTACCACTGGCAACAACAAATAAGCAAATTAACGCTGACTTGATTGAATAATTCATAGGCTTCCTGAATATTTTATAATATGGGAATGTTTAACCGTGTACTTATAGCATAAATAAGTTCACTGAGTTAAGGGGGAGGGTACTTCTTATGCGACCAATAGCTCTAAATATGAGTTTAATGGGGGTGTTAAAGTTATTATTACTCCTGAATAATAACGCTATTTACTGCAGCTTTGACAAGCACCATGCGCTTCAACAATTTGATGGCTAATGGTAAAGCCGGTTGCATCTGCCATCGAGCGTAAAGCTAAGTCTAAATTAGACGATTGAATTTCTTCAACATGTCCGCAACGGTCACAAATAAGTAATTGCACGGGATGATTACATTCACTGAAATGATGGCACATCACAAAAGCATTTATAGACTCAATCTTATGAACAAAGCCCTGCTTACCAAGGAAATCTAAAGCACGATAGATGGTTGCTGGTTTTGCTGCTGGGTCAATTAGCTTTAATTCGTCAAGCAAATCATAAGCACCAATAGCACCGCTATGTCCGGTTAATAGTTTAAATACTTGTTCGCGAGCCAAAGTAAATCGTGCACCACGCTTCTTGCAAGACTCTTTTGCTTGTATTAATAATTCTTCTGCATTCATTATGAGTTAGGTACTTGCATGATTAGGTTATTTTTTAGCAGTTTAACACAGAGATTTTGATGATGTAATATGCTTGAAAGGTTAATTACTTAACCCTTTAAATTAAAAGCGTGTTGTTGGCACTCTCAACGTTTACGAAAATGTAATGTAATATTTGATAGTTGGCTAACAGCTAAGTACCAAGATAAATTCACTTTACTGGTTTAGCAATTTTATCTTGCCCTCTTCGATACCTACGTGTCATCTTTAATCAATAAGAATAAATTTTTTACTATGGACTGAACATGCCTGAATTTGAATATTTAGATTTAACGCTCCAAAATAATGTCTTACATTTACAACTTGCACGCCCGAATAAGGCGAACGCGATGAATAAAAAAATGTGGTTTGAAATTGGTGACGCTTATCGTTGGATAAATAACCAAAACGATATTCATGTCGTGGTATTGAGTGGCAAGGGGAAACAATTTTCATCGGGCGCCGATATCAACTTTTTATTAGACGTTATGGCGTCAACACAAGATTGCCAAAATGATAAAACAGCGCACTTGAGGGCTGAAATCATTAATATGCAACAAGCATTTTCAGCGATTGTTGATTGTTCTATTCCAACAATCGCAGCGGTCCATGGTGTATGTATCGGGGGGGCGGTTGATTTAATTTCGGCATGCGATATTCGTTTAGCGTCGATGCGGTCTTACTTTAGCATTTTGGAAACGCAATTAGGTATACCTGCAGATATGGGAACATTGCAACGCTTGCATTTTAATTTACCCGATGGCCGATTACGAGAATTAGCATACACTTCGGCTATTTTCTCAGGACGTCAGGCAAAAAAATGGGGCATGATTAATGATACCTATTTAACACGTAAGCGTTTAATGAAAGCTGCTTTCAGTTTAGCCAACCGCATTGCTTTATTACCTAATTATGCCGTAAAAGCGACAAAACGCAGTTTAAATGTAAATACCGATACTATTGTGGCTAATGGCTTAAGTGCTGTTGCCGAATTAAACGCAGAATTACTGCAGTCTCCACAAGCAATGTTGACAATGGAAGAGCTCAAACGAAAACTGAAAAAGTGATATAAAATTAAGTCATTTCAGTGAAATTATTTAAACGTTCTCCTCAATAAATATTTGTTGGCTTTAGCGCTATAGAGTTAATCTTTATATTTTACTAAAGAGTGTGCGTCGGGCACCTGCACTTGCTCAGGAAAGCCCTAGAAGAGACTTTGGGAAAATAATCGTTAATTAAGCAGTATTGTCAGTAACGTTTGTCATTAAAGATTCATAAACTAACTCATTAAAAGCTATACCTTTTTCATTGTTTAAGTCATAATTCATTGACATATAACAAGGAATGTTAATGATGAATGTCAATGAATTTGATCGAATGAATACCCTCTCTGAAAAAATCCTCAGCTCAACCGCATCTGTCCATGAAATAGCAGAATTTACTGTATTACTTAACCTATGGAAAAGTTCTGAAAAATTCAATTTAGTTATTGATTTACCCCAATAAAGAATAGACGTTTCAATTGTAAATATATTGATCTTTAGGTATAAATGTCTCGCCTATTTAGGATGAATTATAACAAATGGATGTTTTTGAATGAATTATACTGCTTCTCTTTTTGTGAGCTTAATATCACTGGCTCTTTTAGCTTCTTGTGGTGGAGGCAGTGGTGAACGTTCAGAAAAAATAACGACACCGCAGCCTACTGTTCCAACACCACCTGTTGTCAACGCGATTTTTACAGAAGATAATGCCGGTGATATTGCCATCTGGAGTACGGTGTTAACCGAAGCGAGTATTAATGCCGCAGACATCATTGAATAGGAAATTATTTGGTTTCATCATGCACCTGAAAACATCTTAATTAGAGACTGTAATAGCACAGGTACCGTTGAAAAAATTATTGACGATACAGAAAATAGCTACCAATTAGTTTTTACAGACTGTAGTTACCAAACCGATATTATTGATAGAGAAAACTCAACCACAACAGTGACTGCCTTAGTGAATATTACCCAGCAGTATATTCAACTTGATGACAGCAAGAATCCTTACTCGGATAGTTTCCTTATTAAGGACCTAAGTGCAAAGTTTTCCTCTACGCGCTTTATTATTTCTACGATAGAAGAACCTTCACTTTCATTAGAGTTAATGTTTGAGCTTTTGCTAACAAGCAACCAAACGTGGAGCGCAAGTACTGAAGATTTAGACGGAGATCTCGTTTTAAATTATCAAAGTAAAAACAGAAAACTTGATATAAAAGCAATCGACTTTAAAGTTAAAACTGATGATTTAATGGTTGTTACGGACTCTCTAAAGCAAACGACAATTAATCAACATATTAATGCGCCAGGTAGTAATAAATATCCGCATTACCAAGTCGATATTACCAGTACAATAACGAGTGAACTATTTGCCTTTGAGACCACTTTAACCTCTACCGTTACCTCGCCATATTCAGGTAAAGGTTACGCATCACAATCACCTGCTGGAACCTTTAGACTGACCAACGCTCAAAATGAAGAAATATTGCTAACATTTATCACAAATAAATATATGCAATTGCACCTTAACCAAGAACTTATAGGTGAAGCAGAAACAGTAGCATGGACTTCATCCGCCTTATTTAATTTACATGATAATGCCCAAGCACTAGCTTTTATCCAAGAGTTAACACCGTTTAAAGCTATTTCAATTACTAAAGAGACGATTGAAAATGATCCCGTTGAAAAGGTAATCATAAAATTTAATAAAAAAGTATCCATTGATAGTAGTTATTCAAATACTCCGATACAAGTTTCAACTCTTTCGGTCTCTAATTCTTTTTACCGACCTATTATTTTAGCGACTGAAAACAAGATTACCCTTTCTTTCGATACCAATGAATCTAAAGGTTTTTATAATATTTATTACGACGGAAACTATAAACTGAAAACCAGTGAAAAATATGTTGAACAAAGTTCAGGCGGACACTCAGTTAAACAAATCGTTGGCATTGTCGGTGAGGCAGTTACATTAGATCATACCGTCGAGCAGGTTCGATACTCATCTGTGTTCGACCATCTTATTGCAATAAATGATTTTAATACCGTAATAAAAGTCTTTGATCTTGAAACCGGTCACTTAATTAAGGCTTCTAATGAAACCAATATTATTTTTGACCATATTTGTTTCTCGGCTGATCAAGAACGTATATTTTTAACGGGTCTAAACTATGACGATTACAGTTACCAAATATTTTCATATGACCACCAAACGCTAAGGCTTATTGAGTCTTATCAGCAAACGGGCTCTGCTCATAGCCTTAAAAAGTGCGCGGCTAATCAACTTATATTTGTAAATGATGATTCACTTGAGCAATTTAACTTGTCAACGACAGACTTTTCGCTTACCAACACCGCTTTAGCTAACGTCAATAACATTGTTCAATTTCCATTAAACGACAATAAATTATTATATGTGTCGGATACAGATAGCCGTGGTTATGAATTGTTCTCATTAACATTAGATCCTTTGGCGATTGAAGCTGTTGCGACTCCACTGGCGGATAGTCGCGATACTTACAATTACTCTGGTAACCAAGAACGGGCTATTTTCATTGATGGCGTCAATGAAACACTGCTTGCTAGAAACACTGTTATTAAGATAAGTGACACTTCTGAAGTACTGCATACCTTTACGGGCGAAGAAACTTATTTTCCTAAGAAAAATGAACATATCCGATATCATAATCAAGCGCATAATATTATAGTTACTAATCTTGCGGTTTATGACGCCTCAACTTTTGTTGAGCTTATAGCACTCCCGTCGATTCCTGCGGCAAGCTATTGGTTTGTTGATAATGATGATAGATTATCTGTAGTCCTTCAATCAATGGATAGTATTTACCGAGTAAAGCTCTACTAATTTTACCGAGCGCTCAATTATAAAAAGGCATCAGCACAAAATATATAATTATTATGCTGATGTTTAATTGAAGCGATTGTCTTATTTACGCCCCGCGTTGAGTCAATAAATACTCGTCTTAAGATAAAGCAATAACGATTTTATGTTAGTAAAAAAATGCTAGAAAGCCCTTAAACACTAATTATTGATGAGAAATTACCGTGAATAAATTATTTATAATAGGCATGTTATTTGCCTTAAATGCATGCACATCAGAATCAAAAAATTCACTAGGTATAGCATCCAATCCTAATCCTAAACCTTATGTGTTGTTAATTTCACTGGATGGTTTTAGGTGGGATTATGTTGATAAATATCAGCCTACATTCTTGTCTCAATTTGCTAAAGAGTCTGCTCATTTAACATCATTACGTCCTACTTTCCCGACAAAAACCTTTCCTAACCATTTGAGTATTGTTACGGGGTCATACCCTGAGAATCATGGCATAGTGTCTAACCGTTTCTATGCTCGCGATTTAAATAAAACCTACAGCATAAGAGACTCGGAAGCGGTGACCAATCCCGACTTTTATTTACGTAAACCCTTGTGGATTATTGCGGAAGAACAAAATATGCGTACCGCTAACTATTTTTGGCCAAGCTCCGAAGCCGCTATTGCGGGTATTTATCCGTCTCATTTTAAAAAATATGATCACAACGCCTCACATCAAGAACGCATAGATGGTGTATTAAATTGGTATCAGCTTCCTTCAAGCGAACGGCCGCAATTAATAACCACTTATTTTCATGATATAGACAGTGCAGGGCATGGTTTTGGTCAAGATTCACCTGAGCTTATTGCCGCTATTAACCGTGTAGATAGCACCATTCGTGAAATGGTTGAAAAAGTACGAACGTTAGATTTTGAAGTAAATATTATTATTGTCTCTGATCATGGTATGGCTGATTATCCTGCTAAGAATTATGAATATTTACCTAATTGGTTAAATGATGAATATAAAGTTTTGGCAACCAACCCTATTACACTTATATACGATGAGGGTAAGTCTACCCGCACATTAGCTCAAACTGTTGCACAATTAAATCAACAAGCTAAACATTATAAATGTTATCAATACCAAGATATTCCAGCAAAATTTAACGCCTCAAAATCCAGTCGTATCGGTGATATAGCTTGTTTAACCGATAACGATTGGTCGATAGGTTTTACCGGAAAAACCAGTAAAGGAAATCATGGTTGGAGTCAGTTTGACACTACAGACATGGACGGAATATTCTATGCACAAGGGCCCGCATTTAAAAAAGCATATCAGTTAGATACAGCTGAAAACATAAATATTATGCCATTAATAGCAGACATTTTAGGCCTAGAAATCACCACACCAATTGATGGTAAATTAGCGATTATGAAACCGTTACTTAAATAAATATTATGCCCATAAGAGTTGCACACTAAAAGTAATACACCGGTGATTTATTCGCTGGAGTATTGCTTTACTTATCCTTAAGGTTTTATAAATAGCTCGTTATGGTTAGGTAAACATAACGACTTGTCATTGAGTCAAGAAAGAGAGTTCACTTGAAACTAGTAATATACAGTTTAACGCTGCTATTAATATTGACCAGCCAGCTATCAATGGCTTTTGCCACTACGCCTTTTCAAATACCAAGAAGTAAAGTCGTTGAAATTAAAGATCCCGACAGTCAACGCGTTTACCCATTATTTATAAAGTTACCTAAATCTTATGCTAAAAATGATGATAAAACTTATCCCGTTATTTACTTAACCGATGCTTGGTATACTTTTCAGATTGTTTCTGGGGCAACCCGTTACCCAATGAATGCACAAAAAATGAAAGAAGCTATTATCGTTGGCATTTCATATGCGAAAGGGTCGAAGCGAGATGCTAGCAGAGTGCGAGACTATACCCCAACAATCAATAAATCCTGGCAACAAACAACAGGTGGTGCTCAACAGCATATGGCGTTTATCGAAGCTAGTGTTATCAATTATATCGATAAAAATTATCGAACGGATCGACAAGATAGAACCTTTGTCGGTAACTCGCTTGGCGGATTATTTGGTACATATATATTATTAACTAAACCGACATTATTTAATCATTACATACTCGGTAGTCCTTCTTATTGGTTTGATAATAAGGTTATTTTTACATTAGAAGAGGCGCATCGAAAGCGGCAGTTAACCATTAATGCTAATGTTTTTATTGCTATTGGCGAGCGTGAATCAAAAGCATTAGACAGCAGCCATGACATGGTCAAGGATGCTGAAAATTTTTATGAAAAAATACTTAATTGGCAGCAAACTCATGTAAAAGCAAAAATTGTTATTATCCCAGAAGCCAATCATCAAACCGCTTTTCCTACGACGGTCATTCAAGGACTACATTGGATTTACAAAATATAACCTCATGCTAGTTTTGTATTTTTAGCCTAAAAAAAAGTCAAAAATAGTGTATATAATGGTAAATAATATACATTAAGTAAAATATTCTAATTAACGTTAAAAAAATAATTGCCAATTAATCGATATTGAGTTAAAAATGCGATTATCAGTGTATTTATATTTTAGTAGAGTTTATAAAATGGCTAATTTAGCAATATCAGCAGAAAGTTTTAAGGTAAATAGAAATTTTTACGATGATAGAAATTATCCGCGCGGCATAAAGCGTTCCGGTGACTTTAACTTGGCCGAGGCCGAGGCATTAGAAAAATATGGCGTTGCATTAATGGCACTTTCTTTAGGAAGCCGTCTGCCTGTTACCGAAGAAGAGCAACATTTTGTTGAAGTTTGTCGTGGTAATGCTGCTGTAAGCAATACCATCGAGAAGGCTTGGTTAAAATATCAAAACATAATTTTAACACCCAAGCAATTCCACACCTTATTTGGTCGAACTAAAGTTGAAACAGACGACGAACTTGAGTCAGATCCTGACGACCTAGATTAACCTTTTGTTGTTAATCTATTAGGCTATTTATGCAAGATACTTGCTATAACTTAGCCCCGATTTAGGTTCAAATTGACTAGGCGTTAATTCGCCAAATTATTAAGTGATGTTATTTAAAATTCACCCATCTTTATACCATAAAAATAGCTGAAAGCTATCGAGGCTTTCGGTGCTGTCACTTGGCATTATTTCTTTTGTTTAACATCGCTAAAGCCTTTATAATCAGCGAAATTTTCTGTTGTTGTTTCCAACAGCTACATTCGCTTTAAACTTAAAGGTTTTTTATAACTTTATGATTTCACATAAACTTTCTGTTGCACCCATGCTCGATTGGACTGATCGCCATTGCCGTTACTTCTATCGTGTTATGTCAAAGCACACCGTGCTATACACCGAAATGGTGACTACTGGCGCAATTATATTTGGTAAAGGTGATTATTTATCCTTTAACAAAGAAGAGCACCCTGTTGTACTGCAACTGGGGGGAAGTGATGTTAAAGCCATGACAGAGTGTGCAAAAATGGCTGAGCAGTATGGTTATGATGAAATTAACATTAATGTTGGCTGCCCATCTGATCGTGTCCAAAATGGTCGTTTTGGTGCTTGCTTAATGGCTGAACCTTCTTTGGTAGCTGACTGTGTCAATGAGATGCAAGCGGCAGCCAATATTCCGGTTACTGTTAAATCGCGTATCGGTATCGATGACCATGACAGTTATGAGTTTTTACATAATTTTGTTGATGTTGTCTCTCAGGCTGACTGTAAACATTTTATTATTCATGCACGTAAAGCTTGGTTAAGCGGTTTAAGCCCTAAGCAAAATAGGGAAGTTCCCCCGCTTGATTATGGTCGTGTTTATCAAATCAAAAAAGACTTTCCACAGTTACAAATTTCAATTAACGGCGGTATTAAAACCTATGATGAGGCGAATGAGCATTTAACTCATATTGATGGTGTGATGATAGGCCGTGAAATTTATCAAAACCCTTACATGTTAGTTGAAGCAGATAACGCGATTTATCAAACAAACACGGATATTCTTTCTCGTGAGCAAATTGTTGCCGAGATGGCGCGCTATATTGATATTCATATTGCCAACGGCGGGCGTGCTTGGCATGTTGTTCGCCATATGCTTGGACTCTGCAATGGTTTAGCGGGTGCTAGGCAGTTTCGTCGTTATTTAAGTGAGCAATGCAGTGGTAATGAAGTTACCAGCCAAGTTCTTTTTGATGCGTTCGCACAAGTGACCCTTCCTGCAGGCGAGTAATTTTCTGTTTTGTGTACCGATTTTGGGAAATTGTATCCCTAAATCGGAATACTATATATCTTGCCGTTTAGCGATAAAGATAATGTTATCGCTATAATTATTAATAATTGGCTTTTTTGACCACTTTTCTTTTATTTAGTCTTAAGCTTTATTTTTATGATAAAAGCATAGATTAATTAATCCTATAAAATTCAATTGCTTAATTTTTTTTTGATCTCTGGCACAACCTTTGTAATAGATATTACGACTTAACTATTATAAAACTTGGAGAACAACATGAAAACGTTATTGATCACCACATTAACTACCGCTTTATTATCTTTTAACAGTTTTGCAGACAACACTACAGACATCAAAACTATCGCTAATCTGATGGTTAAAACAGGCATTGAACAACTCAATACAAAATTAGCGAGTAACGTAAAAGATAAAGTTCAGCCAGATATCACGATGTCAGCTTTAGCCAACAACAAATATTCCCAAATTTTAGTGGCTAAGCTTAGTAACAAAAAGGGTACTCAACAAAAGAATACCGTTCAAGCAGCGGATGAGTAAGGAATTGATTATGCCGAGCTTAGAGCTAATTTTTACGTTATTGATGTTACCTGCTGTATTTTTATTGGCAGCGTCTTTAGTGGTAAGCCTAGTAGAAAATAACCGTGAACAATCATCAGCCGAAAAACAAGCCGCAAGCTAAACGCAGGGAATTTGTTGTACCCTGCCAATTTATATTGTTTTTTCGACTGTACAACTATCGATTTATTCGTTATTTTTTAAGCCTTATTCAAAAATGAATGACGCTAACTATGCCTTCGACTTTTCAGCAAATAATATCGTGCCGTCAGCTGCATGATTTGCTTTTTCCTACACTCCATTTAACCGGAGACTCTGCAAAACCATTATCAAATATAATACTGCTTGATGCGAGTATCCCACCCGTTGGTAATATGCGCTCGCCAGAAAAACAATGGCCAGACTTTACGTTGCCTTATGCCAAGCGATTCGATTTAAATAAAAACTTTTCTGATTTATCAAATCCACTTCCCCACACTATGCCAAGTGCTGAACATTTTCAGCAGCAAGCGCGTGCGTTAGGGGTAATGACAGACAGTCAAATTGTTGTTTACGATGACCAAGGCTTATTTTCTGCAGCGCGTGCTTGGTATATGTTTAGAGCAATGGGACATGAAAATGTTGCCGTACTTGATGGCGGATTACCCGCTTGGTTGGCATCAGGGTATCGTGTTTCATCAACGACATCTTCCGTTACTAGCAGTGGTAACTTTATCGCTACATTTTGTAAAAAATACTTTTATAGCAGCCAAAATATAGAACGTAACCTTAACTCTCAAGAACACCTTATTGTTGATGCTAGGGCTAAAGAACGCTTTGAGGGCAAAGTTGCTGAGCCACGCGAAGGTATTCGTAGCGGTCATATTCCCTCTTCTGTGAATTTACCCTTTAGTGATTTATCGCATGATGGCTGCTTGCTCGCCAAAAATATTT
Source organism: Colwellia sp. BRX10-9 (assembly GCF_014077405.1). Taxonomy (NCBI): domain Bacteria; kingdom Pseudomonadati; phylum Pseudomonadota; class Gammaproteobacteria; order Alteromonadales; family Colwelliaceae; genus Colwellia; species Colwellia sp. BRX10-9. The sequence continues at coordinate 66,060 of NZ_JACGVV010000005.1, forward strand.
TAAAAGAAAAATTTAACGCTATTAATAGCGAAAATAAACCAATGGTGATGAGCTGTGGCTCTGGGGTAACCGCCTGTGTTTTAGCGTTAACCGCCGAAATGAGCGGTTATAAGCACGTAAAAGTTTATGACGGCTCATGGAGTGAGTGGGGCGCAGGTGATTATTTTCCGGTAGTCGTTACTCAATAATTCAACGCTCATTTTAATAAAATTCCACCATGTTATGGGTATAGTCAAATTAACTAATTAATTTGTGAATTTGACTATATTTTCGTCTGACATATTATGTCCCCTTTCTTTCTGTAATCGATGTCTTTATAAAATCCCTTAATAAACAGTAGTTTAATTTGTTTTGCTGAGTTGGCATGTCACTTGTAATAGAAAACACAGTAGCAAGTTAAGCATTAACATTTTGGTTAATACTTAATGAGTCATTAAATTAAAATACTAATAGCAGCGCATTTGCGCAGGAGAATGGATTATGGGCATGTTTTCACGTTTTACCGATATTATTAACGCTAACTTAAACAATATGTTAGATAAAGCTGAAGATCCTGAGAAAATGGTTAAATTGATCATTCAGGAAATGGAAGAAACCTTGGTTGAAGTACGCTCTACTGCAGCAAAAAATATAGCAGAAAAGAAAACCTTAATGCGTAAAATAGCATCACTAGAAGTTAGTATTAATAATTGGCAAGAAAAAGCCGCATTAGCCATTAATAAAGGACGTGATGATCTTGCGAAGTCTGCGCTACATGAAAAGCAAAAATGTTCAGTACAAGTCAGTGAATTCCATGATGACTTAGCGCAACTAGAGATTTTTTTGAGTGCAGTACAAGAAGACGGTCAACGTTTACAAGAAAAACTTCAAGAAGCTAAACGTAAGCAAGACGCTTTTGCATTGCGTCAAGAGTCAGTTGAAGTACGTTTAAAAGTGCGTGAAAGAGCGATTGTCTACAACATAGATGAAGCCATTAATAAATTTGAACGCTACCAACAAAAAATTGACCGAGTAGAAGCTGAATTAGAGTCTTATGACTTAACCGAGAATAAAGATCTCGCCAGCCAGTTTCGTGATTTAGAAACAGATGAATCTATTGAACAAGAATTAGCCGATTTAAAAAAGCAAGTTGTTAATGGCTAAGCGACAAAAAACTAGGGGGCATTACATGATACATCACAGTAGTTATTTCATAATGATCATGTGTCTTGCTCCCGTATTAACTTTTTTTGTTGGCGCAGGACTATTAACTTTTTTTACAAAACAGCGGTTAGAATTAAGGAATAAATGATGAGCTATCAACGTGAGTATTCAGTGAAAAAAACTTTAACAAAAGATGTTGCCCATAAAAAATTATCAGGCGTTTGTGCGGGCATCGCAAAATATTATGACTTACCAAGAATAGCTGTTCGTATTGCCGCTATTGGTGCTTTGCTTATATTTCCGTTAGCTAGCGGTGTTGCTTATGTGGTCGCGGCGATACTATTACCCACCAAACATTAATGGGCAGTATTAACTTAAAGCGATAGCGAGTAAATAATATTTACCGATAGCTGTGCGTAAAACTAAGTAAGCAGGAGGAATTATGTCATTTTTTAAATCATTAATATTAGCAATTTTTGCAACCTTATTTTTAACCTATGCATTAGGAATAAGTTTTATAGAAATGTTTAATGTCGACCTTCATGTTGGTGATGAACTTATTGATCCTTTAAAAGCGATTAGTGTTTCAGCAATTATTATGGTTATTCTTGTCATGGTGGCATTTGCAATTGTTATGAGTGTGTTTGGTTCATTAATTTTTATCGGTATGATGATTTTTGGTGCGGCGGCCTTTGTGATGATTGGTATATTTTGGCCCGTTATTTTTATTGCTGTTGTTATTTGGTTAATGGCAGGGGACAAAAAACAAATCGCCTAACGATGAAACCCCCGCAAATTTTGGCTGACTATTTCATCTTTAAGATTTATTTTTTTAAAAAAATTGCGCTAAAATATTTTTACATTGCTGCGTTTTTACTAAACGTTTAAATTCTTTAGCTTCGTTATCAATGACCTGTTGCATAGTCAACTGAGCATGTTGTTTCATCAATTTTCTACTGGTCATGACAGAATCATGAGGTAATTTAGCAATAGTATTAGCAATATCGTTAGCTATTTTTAGTAAATCTTCCGGTATGCATATTTGATTAATAAGACCGTAATCTAGTGCTTGTTCGGCAGTAAATTGCTTGCCAAGTACTAAAAGTTCAAACGCTTTGTTATGACCAATACGCAGGGGTAACAACAGGCTAGAGCCAGCTTCAGGTGATAGACCTAACTGAGTAAAGGGTAATTTAAATTTACTATTGTTTGCCGCTATGACCATGTCGCAATGTAACAACAAGGTAGTGCCAATACCTATTGCCGGGCCAGCAACTGCGGCAATAAGAGGTTTATCAAATATTGTCAGTGCTTGTACAAAATCTAATGCTACTAATTCATCATCTTGTGAGCATTGTAAAAAGTCATTCAAATCATTACCTGCACAAAAACAGTTTTCATCGCCTTGAATAAGCACACAGTGGATAGTTGAATTTTCGCTCGCATATTTTAGAGCAGCACATAAGTCGATATACATACTTTGATTAAGTGCATTTTTTTTATGTTTACGGTTAAGAGTCACGGTGAAAACATGATTGTTTTCTTGGCTAATAATTAAGTTATCCATTTTGCTCCAGCTTAGTTACAATGTTAAGGCAATAAAAATAATCTGTCTAAAAAAGGAAGTATAGCGAGAAATGAATAAAATATGTTTTATAGCCATTGTATTATCTTTTACGTTACTCAGTATCAATAGCGATGTTTTTGCTGTTGAACACGATAGTAATATTATTATTGACGGGCCTTATGTGAGAGCTAGCATACCTGGAACCAGTATAACTTCAGCTTATATGTCGATTGAAAATAAAAATGATGAGACGCTAATTTTAACAGGAGTCAGTGGCTTGTTTTCCGATAGAATTGAAATTCATCAACACACCATGAGTGATGGTATGATGAAGATGCGTCAAGTTGAACAATTGACAATCGAAGGGAATAATAAAGTGGTATTGCAGCCTATGGGCTATCACTTAATGATATTTAACGTTAAAAAAGCCTTGTTACCTGAAGAGGAACTTTCATTAACATTGCACTTTAAGCAGCAAAAGGATCTTGTCGTAACCATTCCGGTGCGAAGTATTAAACAAGAAAACCCAGCTAAAAAACAACACCATTAGGAGCTCAACATGACGACTAATTTTTCAGGAAAAACTTTTGTCACCATTTTTTTTGCTATCATCCTCTCAGGCTATTTTCTCGGCGTTTATTGGAGCTTTGAACCTGAACAGCTTGATATTAGAGCTGAAGCAACGAAAGATGCAACGGCAGCTGGTATAAAACCTGTTGTCGGTTACACCACAACAACGGCACTTATTAGAGTAACCGAGACATTATTAAATAAACCTGGCGGTTATCTGTCAAATGATGCTTTGCCACCCTCAGTATTTTTAGACAATATCCCAGCTTGGGAGCTTGGTGCGCTTGAAATGTCGCGTGATATGGCGCTTGTTATGCGTCAGGAATTTAGCCGCTCTCAGTCACAATCGGTAGAAAATAAGCACTTAAAAGTTGCTCAGCCTCAATACAATATCGATCACAAAAGTTGGGCGATGCCAAGTGCAGAAAGTGAATACAATAAAGCAATTAACGAATTGTATGCCTATCGCAAAGCGTTAGGTGATGTTAACAGTCAAACAGCGCAATTTTATGCTCGCTCAGATAATTTACGTGACTGGATCCAAGAAGTGAATAAACGTTTAGGCAGCTACTCTCAACGATTAAGTGCAAGTGTTGGCCGTGAACAGTTAAATACCGACTTAGCTGGCGATAGCGTTGCCCAGCAATCAACATCTGCACAGTCAAGCGTTGTCTTAAAAACCAGCTGGTGGAAAATTGATAATGAATTTTATGAAGCACGTGGTGCGTGTTGGGCGTTACTTCACTTTTTACGCGCCGTAGAAATTGATTTTAATGATGTATTAGAGAAGAAAAATGCTAAAGTAAGCGTACAGCAAATTATTCGAGAATTAGAAGCAAGCCAAGAATCTATATGGAGTCCAATGATCCTTAATGGTGATGGCTTTGGTTTATTAGCTAATCATTCTTTAGTAATGGCAAATTATATTTCTCGTGCTAACGCAGCACTAATCGATTTAAATGACTTATTAAGTCAAGGATAATAAAGGGTTCAACATGAAAAAAACAGCATTAGCAGTACTTGTTACCGGGTTACTTTCAACATCAGCAATGGCTGATACTATTGCCGGACTTTATATTGGTGGCTCAATGTGGAGTAATGAAGCAACAGGTACTTTTGGTGAACAAACTGGCTTAGTTGATTTTAATTTAGAAGATAAAGAGCAAGGTTCATTTTATATCGCTCTAGAACATCCGATCCCTTTAATCCCCAATCTAATGATAGCCTCAACAACGTTAGATACTGATGGCGCAACAGTTTTGTCGCAGGATTTTGACTTTTCTGGTAAAACATTCGACGCTGGCACCGCTGTCGGTAGCACCTTCGATGTTAGTTATATTGACTATACGTTATATTATGAAATTTTTGATAACGGTCTTTTCTCTTTTGATATTGGTTTAACCGGTCGTGATTTTGATGGCGATATAACGGTTGCATCAGCTATTGGTGGTACATCAGTTGAAGGAACATTAGCCGTTACAGAAATCGTACCTATGCTTTATGTTTCAACGATTGTCGGCTTACCCGGCACGAGTTTTAATCTTTTTGCCAATGGTAATTTATTATCGATTGACGATCATACTATATACGACTACCAAGTCGGTTTGAGCTACGAGCTTATTGATAACTTAGCGGTTGATGTAAATTTAACACTTGGCTATAAAGCGGTTAAATTTGAACTTGAAGATTTAGATGATTTGTATACAAACATTGAATTTAAAGGTGCTTTTGCAGGTGTTGTTGTCCACTTTTAAGGTTTTAATTGGATCTGTTTCACAAAGCTGAATTTTTTAACAGGTAAAGGCGCTAATTATAAAATTAGCGCCTTTTTTGTTACGAAAAAAAGAGTTTATGCCACTCATCTGTTAAATCCGCTTAGTGACGTTATGGTAAATTTAGTATAAATAAGTTTCTACTATCCAATCAGTTACTTGCTAGAGATATTATAAATATATGTATTTATCCGTTATTATTCATTATCAAGCACTAGGTTAACGTTTTTGTAACAAGTGGTTGCCTTATAAGCGTTTATTACTTTAACGTAACGTATGCTTTACTTTTTGTTTGTGTTTTTTAAGCTAAATGATTGCTTTATTGTTACATAAATGTAATAAATTAACGTAGAGCCCACGTTGTGGGTTAATAATAAAATGCTTCAGTACCCAATTTATGGGTTAATAATAAAAATATACTTAGGGAATCGTATGAACTTTAATAAATCAATCATAGCAACATTCGTAGGTGCTGCAATCGCTTCTGCTTCTATGGGAGCTATAGCTTCAGATACAGGTGCTTTTTTAAATGCACCGGCTCCAGTTGTGTCAAACCAAGTAGCTACTATCAGTGGTATGAGTAATCAGTTTGATGCTCAATTAGGTACAAATACTTTTCAGTGGGCAAGTGCAAAAAATTCTATTCCAAATATGATGGCAGTTTCTGCAGAGCATCAGAATGCTTTTGCTGCAGATTTTTATTTGAAGCAACTTACTGGTTTATCTGAGTCAAAGCCAAGCCTAGCTATGCCTATATTAGCGAATATCCATGATATTGGTCGTGGCGCAAAAATCGCTAAATATAAGCAAGAAATTGCAGGTATTGAAGTTTTTAATCGTGAATATAATATCATGATGGATCGCGAATTCAATTTAGTCGCTTCATCGGGTTACTTAGCAAGTGACAAGGCTGTTAAATCATCAAATCTATTGTTAAAAAGTGTCGACTCTGCTTTTGCTGATGCCGCTAGTTCTGTTAAAACAGTGTTTTTGGCGATGGGTGGCGACAGTGCTACGATTAAATTAACAAACAAAAAATCAACTGATAAGTATGAAAGATTTTCTGTCGCTAATACTTCATCTCAAAAAATAATAATTGGTGAGCCACGCGCTAAAAAAGTATTTTTTGAACATAAAAATAAAATTGTTGCTGCTCACTACGTTGAAGTAGAAACAGGCGAAATAGACAGTCGCGAATCAGAGTATTATGGCTATGTTGTTGCAGCTAAAACAGGTGAGGTTTTATTTAAGAATAACTTAACTAGCCATGCAGCTGATTTTAATTATCGCGTTTTTGCCGACGCTGACGGTAAGCCATGGGATAGCCCTCATGGTGAAGTTATGCCAGCTCCTGAAGGAAGCGATCGTAGCGCGTTTCTTACACAAGAATACTTAGATGCAACGTTGATAAGTAAGAGTCACGGACCTATCAGTACTGGTGATGCTTGGTTAGCTGATGATGCAACTATGACCATGGGTAACAATGTTACCGCATATGTCGATGCTATTGCACCTCAAGGTTTTAGCAACGGTGATTACATGGCAGAAGTGACCAGTAATAATACCTTTGATTATAAATATGATGTTTCTAAAGCAGAATATTCAGTTGGAAACCGTAAAGCGGCGATTGTTAACTTATTCTATGTAAATAACTATTTACATGATGACTATTATGACCATGGCTTTGATGAGCTTGCTGGTAATGCTCAGACTTTAAACTACGGTCGAGGTGGTGAAGAAGGAGATGCATTAAACGTAGAGGTTCAAGATCACTCTGGTTTTAACAATGCAAACATGTCTACACCTGCAGATGGTGGTTCACCACGCATGCAGATGTATCTTTGGGAAACAACACAAGCGGTAAATGGCACTGACTATGGTGTTACTGCAACTACGCATAGTGATATAGGCCTTTTAGCTAATCTCGGTTTTGCTGGATTTGGTCCAGAAACTTTTGATTTATCAGGTGATTTGGTTCGTCTAGAAGATGCAACTGCTCCAATTAATGACGGTTGTGAAGCGGCTGTTAATGGTGCTGACCTTACCGGTAAAATTGCTGTAATAGATCGTGGTGCTTGTGCCTTTGTAGACAAAGTTTTAAATGCTCAAGATGCAGGCGCAATTGCTGTGCTTATAGCAAATAACAAAGATGGTGATGATGTAGGCGGTATGGGTGGCAATGATCCAAGTATTACCATCCCAAGCTTTATGATTTCACAAAATGATGGTACTGCAATCTACGCATTACTAGATGCTGATGAAAAAGTATCTGTTGATATGTTCAGAAATGACCTGTCGCGCGTATTCAAAGATAGTACATGGGATAACGCAATTGTTGCTCACGAATGGGGTCACTATATCAGTAACCGTTTAGTGGGTAATAGTTCAGGATTAAGTAGCCAACAAGCACGCTCTATGGGTGAAGGTTTTGGTGATTTTCATGCATTGATGCTTACAACAGACGCAAGTGATAACCTAGTTTTAGGCAATGAAGAATACGATGGCGGTTACGCTGCTATAACGTATGTTTCTAGCTTTGTGGATGGTATCCGCCCGTACCCTTACTCAACAGACACAACAATTAATCCATCTACATTTGGCGATATAGCCCTTTACCCTGATCTAGTGCATTCTCCAGGTTCTATATTTTCTAATATGATTTGGGAATCTTTTATTAGCATGGTTAATGACGAGCGTCATACTTTTGATGAAGCTAAGAACCTAATTAAAGATTATGTAGTAGCTGGTTATAAGATGATGCCAATGGCGCCTACATTCACTGAAGGTCGAGATGCTATATTGTCAGCAGCATATGCAAACGACGTAGAAGATTACAACCTTATGCTTGCAGCATTTGCAAAACGTGGTATGGGATTAGGAGCTAAGTCGCCAAGCCGATTCGCTACTGACCATGCAGGCGCAGTAGAGTCTTATGCAACAACATTAAGTTCATTCTCTGCAAATTCTCATATGTTAAATACTAACTATGAAGGACTTACTTCAGGTTACTGTTCTAAAGATAGCGTGCTTGATAAAGGTGAAACTGCAACAGTTAGCTTTACTATTCAAAACCGTGGTAGTGAGACTTATGAAAATATTACCGCACAAATTGAAGTCGTAGGTGATCAAGATGTAACATTTGCAAATGAAGGTGTGGTAACTTTTGATAGTCTTGGTGTAACTGGTTCAGCAACAAGTTCACCTATTGAATTTACGTTGAATGATGCAAGTATGGCAGAAGACGTTGAATTCAAAGTTACTTTCCCTGGACTTACTGCCGATGTTGTTAACGATTATTCGTTTACTACAAAGGTTAATTATGACTTTAAAGATCGCGCACCAGTAGGTTCTTCTACTTTTGATGATATGGAAACATTATCATCACAGCACGACTTTATGGAAAATGTTATAGGTGGTGGTGAAGCTGCTGCCGGTACTGGATATTTAGATACAAGATTTGCCGGTGCTCTTGGTGGCGTTCTAGGACAACAGTATTTATTTATCAATAATAATGGTTTTGAATCAGATGTCGCTTATGAAACAAGAGCATTTAGCGTTGGTTTCGATGGTGATTTTGTTATTAACTGGTTCCATTACTATGACTTCGAAGCTAATTGGGATGGCGGTGTTGTTGAAGTAAGTGTTAACGGTGGTGACTGGGCTGATGTTACTGAGATGGGTGGTACTTTCTTAGGTGGTGGTTACAACGAGAATCCGATTTTCACTGAAGCTGGCACAGCATTATCTGAACGTCTGAGCTTTACTGACTTCGCAGCTGGTTATGAAGGCGTATCTTTTGGTGAAGCACTTAATGGTAATGAAGTTAAATTCCGTTTCCGCGCAGTAAGTGACTTTACAGCAAATAACTTAGGTTGGTTGATTGATGGTGTTCAATTTGACAATGTAAATAGCTCGATTTTCAGTGATGTAGTTGCAGGTGATAGTGTTGCTTGTGATAACCGTGCACCGATTGTAACAGCCGTTACTGATGTAGAGCGCATTGTTAGAGAAGGTATCTCTGTTAGCATGAGTGTTGAAGCTACAGATCCTAATGGTGATGCATTAACATACAGCTGGGAACAAACCTCTGGTCCAACAGTGACATTAGCGGGCTCAAACACAGCAGCTATATCTTTCACTTCTCCTAGTATTGAATCTGGTAGTGAAACACTAACATTTGTAGCAAGTGTTAATGATGGTACTGTCGATGCTACACAGAGTTTCTCTGTAGTGGTTAATGATATGCCTAGTATGGTTCCAGCTAGGAAAGATTCTAGCGGTGGTTCAACTGGCTTATTAGCCTTCTTGCTATTACCTTTAGCGTTATTACGTCGCCGTAAAAAGTAAGTAGTAACAACAAGTAAAAATAAAGCTGATTGGTCATTCAATCAGCTTTTTTTATAACTAAACGTTTATCACTTAATTATGACTGGAAATAAAAAAGGAAGTAAATATGCGTAACCTTAGTGTCATCGCCCTTAGTGTAACTTTTTTAATGGCTTGTTCAGATAAAAGAGAAGTCGTACAGCCACTAGAAAAAAAAACCAGCGATAAAGAAGCTGCTTCTTTAAAGCCAAACACATCAGTTGCTACAACTAATGAAACACTTGCACGGGCCACTAGTAGCGGTTTAAGTGAACGTAATGGAAGTTTAAAAAATAACAACGTTTTTAAAAAACTGACAAATTCAGAAAATAAATACTTAATGCTCAACGAACAGAAATTTGAATTACAAGCAGATAAGCTGACTAATGGCGCTAAAGTTGTTAATTTATTAATGTCAGAAACGGGCACGGTAAAGGGCACTTTTGTGGTTATCGTTAACAACTTAGCCAGCCTAACAAGCTATGACAATACCGCAAATATTAATAAAATAGCTAAAAGTACCTATCGATTAACGCCAGAAGAGGGTGTCGATCTCTTAAGTTATTATAAATCACTTGTAGCAGCAAAACAGTTTGAGCGGGTAGAAATAGAAATAGATTACAGTGGTAAAGTGGGTCGCCCATTAGCAGAAGAGCGCTAAAAGGCGAACAGGTAGAATTAAGACGTTAAGTCTGAGGGTAAACTAGTGCTTGGGCTCATGAATAAAGTGTGCAAGTTTTGGTTCATCAAACTTATATGTTGTTAAACAATATTCACAAGTCATCGATACGCAACCTTGCTCTTCTATAATGCTTATCAATTCGCTTGGTGAAACCTGAGAAATAGCCGTTAAACATTTTTCCTCAGAACAACTGCATTGATAATTAACCGATTGAGGTTCAAATAAACGAACCTCTTCTTGATGATACAAACGATACAATAAGTCTTCAGCGTCTAGTGAAAAAATCTCATCTGCTTTTATTGTATTGGTTAGTTGGCACAAGTGTTCGAAATCACTAAGCTGAGTTTCCTTGCTATCACTATCAGGGAGCAGTTGTATTAAGCTACCAGCAACTTGAGTATTATCAGCATTATTAAATAACCAAATTTTTGTGGGTATTTGTTCAGAAACTTCAAAGTAATGTGCTAAACAATCAGCTAAATTATCTTTATCTAGTGCAACAACTCCTTGGTAAGGTTCGCCTTTTTCAGGACGTATAGTAATAACCATCGTACCTTTACCTATTAGTTCTTTTAAGCCTATACCAGCAGTTGGCTCAGCTAAACGAGCTATGCCACGCATATTTTGTTTATCGTCACCATTAACTGACATATAGCTAATGGGGCCATCGCCCTGTAATTGAACGGTAATTTCGCCCTCAAACTTTAAAGTAGCTGTAAGCAAGCAAGTGGCGGCAACTAATTCACCTAACAAGGCTTGCACGCCGGGAGGGTATTCATGCAAAGCGATAATTTCTTGATAAGCTTTAGTCAGTTGTACAAGCTCTCCGCGAGCATGCTTACCATCAAATAAGTAGCGATTTAAAACATCAGTTTTAACAGTCACAGTTAGATCCTTTCTTTAAATTGTATTAATTGTCGACGTTGTTTCTTATCGGGTTTAGTATCACTAGCGGGGCTAAGTAAAGTGCCTTGTTTACGTGCTAAGGCATTTTTTTCACGAGTGGTAATACTGTTGGGTGTTTCTTGGTAAAGAGTTTGCGCAAAACTCGCATCTCGACGTTTATCTGCCAGCGCCACAACAATAATTTCTCGTTCTTCATAACTCTGGCGTAAGACAACTTTGTCTCCTAAAGCAACGACTTTACCCGACTTTGTTCGTTGACCATTATAGAACACTTTACCACCATCAATCATTTGTTTGGCAATGGCACGTGTTTTGTAAAAACGAGCAGCCCATAACCACTTATCGAGACGGGTTGAAGTGTTTTCAGTGAGAGGTGAATTATGTTTCATCTACTTACCATCTTCCTATAAATATATGTCGCGGCGAAAATATCATAATTGCTTATAATGTCTAGTCTTTTAACTAAGTGTATCGCTGAACTGGCAATATTAGTTTGCACATAACAGCACTAAATTGTTAATAAATATTTTAATCATCATCTTACCCTTGTTGATAATGTCTAGCTCAAGTACTATCACGGTATAATAATGAAAATTAATTTAAATTTCTATAAAGATAACCATGCAATTACCTTCAAATTTTTCTAGTGTAGTCGACTTCTCTTCACAATTACCTCAGCAAAAAATAGCTAAGGTGATCAGTGTATTTTTGTTAGCTTACATCGCATATGTTTTTGCACAAATCACTTGGCTTGTTGCGCCAAGTGGCCAATATCATGCATCTTCAAATGTTAGCGTAAAAGTAGCAATACAGAACACTGAAAAAGCTGATATCAGTTTAACAAATTTAAAAACATTGAACTTATTTGGCTTATATACAGACAGTATAGATACAATTGAAACGGTTGAAGTGGAAAGTGCACCTCAAACACAGTTACGTTTAACGCTATCAGGGGCAGTAGCAAGTGATGACAAAACTACGTCTGCGGCGGTCATTGAAAACGCTGGTAAGCAAGACACCTATAGTCCTGGTGAAACCATTACCGGAACACGTGCCGTGCTCGATAGTGTCTTTCGTGATCGAGTGCTTTTAAAGCATGCCGGAAAACTTGAAACATTGATGCTTGATGGATTTGATTACAATGAAAAAATACAACAAAACGTGGTAAATAAATCGGCAATATCTCCGGCTAAAACTCGAGAATTAAATAGTCGACTAACATCACCTAATGTCATTGATCAAAGAACAAATAAGATGTTGAGTAAAAGTGCAGAGTCATTTAAAGACGAAATTAATACCGACCCAAGTAAAATTACCGATTATTTAAAAATATCGCCAAAACGTAAAAGTGGCAAAATAGTAGGTTACAGATTGTTGCCGGGTAAAAACGCAGATTTTTTTCAAAATTCAGGGCTGAAATCTGGTGATATCGCGATTCAAATGAATGGTTATGATTTAACGGTGCCAAGCGAAGCCGCACAAGCACTTGCTGCATTAAAACAAGATAAAGAAGTATCACTATTAATCGATCGTAATGGTGAATTGAACGAAATATTATTTAGTATCGGTGGTTAATACCTTTACTGACCAAAATTGAGAATTAAGTTATGAAAAATTTTTCCTTGCGCAAGACTCTTCGCGCCCCTTGGTATAAAGGATTGTTAGCAACAGGTTTAACTGTTGTGATGATGAATACTTTATTATTTAGTGCTGATATACATGCGGCTAAGTACTCGCCAAACTTTAAAGGTACTGAAATTGACGAATTCATCAATATAGTCGGTAAAAACCTGAAAAAAACCATGATCGTTGACCCTAACGTTCGAGGTAAAGTGACATTACGTACCCAAGATCAACTTACTGAAAAACAATATTATCAAGTGTTCTTAAATGTGCTTGAAGTGTATGGTTTTTCTGCTGTTGAAATGGATAATAATGTTGTAAAAGTTATTCGTAATAAAGACGCTAAAACTTCATCAATACCGGTTGTTGGTAACGAAAACCCTGGTGTGGGTGATGAAATGGTGACTCGAGTTGTTGAAGTTAAAAATGTCACAGTACGAGAATTAACCCCTTTACTTCGTCAACTTTCAGATCAAGCCGGTGGCGGTAATGTGGTCAATTATGATCCCGCTAATGTCATCATGCTAACGGGCACTGCTGCGGTTGTTAATCGTTTAGTCAATATTATTGAGCGTGTCGACAAAGCTGGCGATCAAGACGTACAAATTATTAAACTGCAATATGCATCGGCGGCAGAAATGGTGCGTATTGTTGAAGCCATGCATAAATCTGATCAAGGAAAATCTGGTACGCCAACCTTCCTTATCCCTAAAATAGTTGCTGATGAGCGCACCAATAGTGTAATTGTTAGCGGCGAATCTCAAGCCCGTTCGCGTGTCGCTAAGTTAATTTCCCGTTTAGACAGTGAATTAGAAACCAACGGTAATACCCGTGTTTATTATTTGAAATATTCAAAAGCTGAAGACTTAGTCAAAGTACTTGAAGGGGTCAGTAAATCAATTGAAGCCGAAAACGCTGGCGCACAAACGAGTAAACAAAGCAGTAAAAAACGTAATGTCAGCATTGACGCTCATGAAGACACCAATACCTTGGTTATTACCGCTCAGCAAGACATGCTACGTTCACTTGAGGAAGTCATCCGCAAATTAGATGTTCGTCGTGCGCAAGTGCTTGTTGAAGCGATAATCGTCGAAGTTTTTGAAAGTGACGGTATTAGTTTAGGCGTGCAATGGTTCAGCGAAGATGGTGGTTTTACCCAGTTCAATAACGGTCCTGCGCCTATAAGTGCTGTAGCAGCGGCTGCTGAGGCAGCTCAATCAACACCAGGAACTAAAGGTTCTACGGTTACTTCTGAAAGTGGTGCCACAACGGTTAACCCTGATCAAGATGATATTAAAGGCGACTATTCATTAGCCGCAACCTTACTTGGCTCTGTAAGCGGTGGTATGTTTGGTATTATGAAAAATGGCTGGGGCGCAATCATACAAGCGGTGAGTAATGACACTAATTCCAATATCCTTGCTACGCCAAGTATCACTACACTCGATAATGAAGAAGCGCACTTTTTAGTTGGACAAGAAATTCCTATTCTTACTGGCTCTACTGCCGGTAGCAATAATGGTAACCCATTTCAAACCGTTGAACGCCAAGAAGTTGGTATAAAACTAACCGTTACCCCACAAGTGAATGAGGGCAGTGGTGTGCAGTTAACTATAGAGCAAGAAGTCTCTTCAGTGAGTGGCGCTACGGGGGTAGATATTTCTATCAACAAACGTGAAATTAAAACGGTAGTGATGGCCGATTCTGGCGCAACCGTGGTACTGGGTGGCTTGATTGATGAAGACGTTCAAGAAAGTGAACAAAAAGTACCTTTATTAGGTGACATACCTTTTATTGGGCACTTATTTAAATCAACAACAACCTCAACGCGTAAACGTAATTTAATGGTATTTATTCGCCCAACGATTATTCGTGATGGCAAGTTGATGAATGAAATTAGTAAAGAAAAGTATAACTATATTCGTGCGACTGAAATACGTAAGCAAGAAGAAGGTTTGTCATTAATGAGCGATGAAAAAATGCCATTGTTACCTGAATGGAATGACCAACTGACCTTACCTCCTTCATTCGATGAATACATGAAAGAAAGTCAGTCTAAAGACTCTAGCTTATTACCGCCTGTCGTTAAAAGCGAGGGTGATGATTCATCAACTTCAGACCAAAAAGATCAATAATATGGCTGATATTGAAAAGAGAGAAGACATCGATAGCGTAGTGACTTTAAATGTTGCAGGTAATGGTCAAGAGGCAGAAGAAGTAAAAGTGCAGATCAGCCGTTTGCCTTTTAATTTTGCCAAACGTCATCATGTACTCATTAGTAAAAGTAACGACCAATACACCTTACATTGCTTAGCCAATGTTAAAAGTGCGGCAGTATTAGAAGTGCGTAGGGTCTTAAAAAGCCCCTTTGCTATTGAATTTCATTCGTTAGATGAATTTGAACAGTTATTAACTATTTCATACCAACGAGACTCTTCAGAAGCTCAACAGATGATGGAAGATATTGGCAACGAAGTTGACTTGTATTCTCTCGCTGACGAGATGACAGAAACAGAAGATCTGCTAGAAAATGAAGATGATGCGCCAATCATCAAATTGATCAATGCGATGTTGAGTGAAGCAATAAAAGAAAATGCTTCTGATATTCATATTGAAACTTTTGAATTAGCGCTACAAATTCGTTTTCGTGTTGATGGCGTTTTACGTGAAGTATTAAAGCCTAATCGTAAACTTGCTTCATTATTAGTTTCTCGTATCAAGGTTATGGCAAAACTCGACATTGCTGAAAAACGCATACCACAAGATGGTCGTATTTCTTTGCGTATTGCCGGTCGTGCTGTTGATGTACGTGTTTCAACAATGCCAACGGGCCATGGTGAGCGTGTGGTACTACGTTTACTTGATAAGAACTCGGTTCGTCTCGATTTAGAAGATTTAGGCATGACA
This sequence comes from Colwellia sp. BRX10-9, assembly GCF_014077405.1. Taxonomy (NCBI): domain Bacteria; kingdom Pseudomonadati; phylum Pseudomonadota; class Gammaproteobacteria; order Alteromonadales; family Colwelliaceae; genus Colwellia; species Colwellia sp. BRX10-9. The sequence continues at coordinate 81,595 of NZ_JACGVV010000005.1, forward strand.
CTTGCCAACCGAATAAAGTTTTCAAAACTCATCGAAAAACCCCATGGTATTATTTTAGTTACGGGTCCTACGGGATCGGGTAAAAGTACCACGCTTTATGCGGGACTGAGCCAAATCGATTCGAAAGAGCGTAACGTTTTAACGGTTGAAGATCCCATCGAGTACGCCATTGAAGGTATTGGACAAACGCAAGTTAATACCAAAGTTGATATGACCTTTGCTCGCGGGTTACGGGCGATACTTCGCCAAGATCCCGATGTTGTTATGGTTGGTGAAATACGCGATTTAGAAACCGCTCAAATTGGCGTGCAAGCGAGTTTAACCGGTCACTTAGTGATGTCGACATTGCATACTAACAGTGCCGCTGGTGCCATTACTCGTATGGAAGATATGGGCGTAGAGTCATTTCTACTCTCATCAAGTCTCTTAGGGGTCTTAGCACAACGACTCGTGAGAACATTGTGCCCGCATTGTAAAGAAAGCCATTTACCTGATGGCCCAGAGCTAAAATTACTTGAGTTACCTCAAGACAACACTCAGCATATTTACCGCGCAGTTGGTTGTAGTGAATGTAGTCAAAAGGGATACAAAGGCCGTATGGGTATTCATGAACTTATTGTTGTCGACGATAAAGTACGCGAGCTTATTCATAATGGTAAAGGTGAGCAGGCTATTGAAAAGTTTATTCGCCAAAATACGCCAAGCATACGCCGTGACGGCTTTGATAAAGTGTTGACCGGACAAACGACACTCGAAGAAGTTTTGCGTGTTACCAAAGAAGATTAACTAGAGTTTTATTATGGCAGCTTTTGATTATCAAGCAGTAAATAGCCGTGGTAAAACGGTAAAGGGTGTTATCGAAGGTGATACACCCAGACAAGCGCGTGGCTTATTACGTGACAAAGGCTTAATGCCTACTGAAGTAACGCCAAGCTTACAAAAAACTAAGCAAGCCGCGAATAAATCACGGTTTGGCGGACGAACAAAAGTATCTGTTGCTGAACTTGCTTTAATCACACGTCAGCTGGCAACATTAGTCGAGTCGGGTTTACCGATTGAAGAATCTTTGCTTGCCGTTGGCGAACAATGTGAAAAAAACAGCATGAAAAGTATGATCATGGCGGTGCGAACAAAAGTAACCGAAGGTTATGGTTTAGCGGAGAGTATGGCCGAGTTTCCGCATGTCTTTAGTCACTTATACCGAGCAATGGTTGCCGCAGGTGAAAAATCCGGTTTCTTAGATACGGTTTTAAACCGCTTAGCCGATTACACCGAGCAACGGGAACACTTACGTTCACAAATCATTCAAGCGCTTATTTATCCCGTTATTATGACGGTCGTAGCCATAGGCGTTATCGCAATACTGTTAACGGCGGTAGTCCCTAAAATTGTTGGCCAGTTTGATCACATGGGCGCAAACTTACCTGCAACGACTCAGTTTTTAATTAGTACCAGTGATTTTTTAAGAGATAATGGTTTGTATATCCTTATTTTGATTGCCTTACTGATTGGTGGCTTTAATCATTTAATGAAAAAGGCCAGCTTCAAGTTTGCTTTTCATCGCAAGGTGATTAGTTTTCCAGGGCTGGGCAAAATTATTCGTGGTATTAATACCGCTCGGTTTGCTCGTACCTTAAGTATCTTAACCGCCAGTGCTGTTCCTTTGCTGGAAAGCATGAAAATATCAGGTGAAGTTTTAGAAAATTTATACATTAAGCAATGCGTTAAAGAGTCGGCCGATAAAGTGCGCGAAGGCGCGAGTTTACGAGTTTCTTTAGAGCAAACGAAATTATTTCCACCGATGATGCTTCATATGATTGCTAGTGGTGAAAAAAGTGGCAAGTTAGAACATATGCTTGGTCGATCAGCAGACAACCAAGACAGGGAGTTTGAAGCGTTGATGAATATATCGCTAAAAGCTTTTGAGCCCGCCTTGATGATCGCTATGGCAGGTATCGTTCTTTTTATAGTTATGGCTATTTTACAGCCAATTCTTCAGTTAAATACCTTAGTAGGAGGTTAATGTGCACAAAAAAATTCAACCAATGAAAGTGAAAAATAAACAACGTGGCTTTACTTTATTGGAAGTGATGGTTGTTATTGTTATTTTAGGTTTGTTAGGCAGTGTTGTTGTTCAAAACTTGATGGGCAATATGGATACCGCAAAACTTCAAAAATCAGTACAAGATATTAATGCATTAGAAACGTCGTTAAGTATGTACAAAATGGATAACTATAACTACCCAACGACTGAACAAGGCTTAGAAGCTTTAGTTGAAGAAACTGACGTTGAACCTTTACCGCGTCGTTTTCCAAACGGGGGTTATGTTAAACGTTTACCTGACGATCCTTGGGGCAACGCCTATCAACTATTAAATCCAGGCGAAAATGGTGATATTGATATTTTTACCATGGGACCCGACGGTGAACCTGGTACAGAAGACGATATTGGCAACTGGAACCTTGGCGACTACCAGTAGTTTTGGTGAACTCTTAATATGAAGCATTATTCCAAAAACAGCACAGTAGTTAACGGTTTCACTTTAATTGAAGTGATGTTGGTTATTGTGCTGGTGGGTTTAATGGTTTCGGTCGTTCAGTTTAGTGCTTCAGGTGATAAAGCCGAAGAAACACTTGAACTCTCGAGTAAACGTTTTGCTGGCGTTTTTAATATTGCTGCTGAATATGGCATGCTAAATAATATTGAATTAGGCTTAGTTATTGGCAAAAAAGGTTATCAGTTTTTAGGGTACGACGGTATAACGTGGTCGGATATCTCTGATAATGAATTATTCAGTCGCTATAAATTACCTGAAGGTGTTGAGTTGATTTTACAACTTGATGACTTGCCAATTGAAGAACCACAATTATTTGATACTGAAGTATTTAATGAGTTGCAAGCGGCTAATAAAGAGAACGACTTAGATGAAGACGTAGGTAAAGATGATGACGGTAATAATATAGAAAAAAAAATACTTATTCCCCAAATTTACATACTCTCAGGCGGTGAAATAACACCGTTTAGTCTGCGTTTTCAATTCGTTAAAAATAATTATACCGAAGCAAAACTTTATTTTAAGGCGACCGGCTTATACACCACACCGATAACCGTTGAAGGGCCACTCTTTGATGATGAATAAGGTGAAACGGGTCATTAAAACGGCTTCATTAGGCTTCACTTTAATTGAAGTCATGTTAGCGATGGCTATTTTTTCAATCGCGGGTATTGCGTTGTTAAGTGCAGCAGACAATAACTTTAAGAATTTAAGTCATTTAGAAAATAAAGTATTAGCCAATTGGGTGGCCTCAAATCAATTAGTTGCGATGACATTAGACCCAACATGGCCACCAAAAAACAATAAAAAAGGCACCGTAGAAATGGCTGGCCAAGAATGGTTTTGGCTACAAAAAGTGCTTAAAACAGAAAATAAGAATATGCGTGCTATAACGATTGAAATTCGTAATAAAGAAGATGAAAAGTTAGCGATCACTAGTATGGTTACCTATATCTCAAAGAGCCAGCCGTAGTGAAGATTTGCTTGAATAAGCCAACGAATAATGGCTTTACCTTGTTAGAAGTTTTAATAGCTATCGCTATTTTTTCAATGATCAGCATGAGTAGTTTCACTATTTTTAATACGGTATTAAAAGGTAATGAGTCATCTAAAATTCGTACCGAACGCGTTAATGAATTACAGCGAGGCTTTTTACTTATCGAGCGTGATTTACTGCAAATTGCTAAACGCAGTATTCGATTAAATGGCGAAGCTCCCCAGCAAGATTTTTTATATACTGACAGCAATAGTTTTTCAAATGGCGAAAGTACCTTAGCTTTTGTTCGCAACGGATGGACAAATCCAGGTCTACTATTACCGCGTAGCAATATGCAATCAGTCGCTTATCAATTAAATGAGGGAACCTTTGAGCGACTTCATTTTAATTTTGTTGACGCTATCCAAGGGCAAGAGCCTAAAAGAAGAAAGTTAATCACCGAGATTGAAGCGCTAAATTTTGAGTTTTTTTATGACAAAAAATGGCAAAAACAAATTATAAATAAAAGTTTACCTCGAGCGATTGCTGTTGAGCTAATAACTAAAGATTATGGGCTTATAAGACGAGAATTTTTAGTGGCGGGTGATGATGTCTAAATTTAAAGCCTACGTATTGTGCTGTTCGTTATGGGAGGTCTAATGAAGAACTCTCAGTGCCGTACTGATATGAGTAAGTCGACCGCTAAAAAAGTGACCGGTGTGGCGTTAATTACTGTTTTGCTTATCGTCGCATTAGCCGCCGTATTAGCCACACAGATGACTGCGCGCTTGCAGTTGCAGATGCAACGTACTAATAATGTTACGCTAAATCAGCAGGCTTATTGGTATGCGATGGGCGCAGAAGCGTTTGCAAAAAGAATATTAATCAATGTTTTTAAAGATGAAAAAGACGTAACGCATTTAGAACAAATTTGGGCTCAAGGCGAAACAAGTTATCCTGTTGACTTTGGACAAATTACCGGCGAAATTTTTGATATGCAAGCCTGTTTTAATTTAAATGCTTTAAGGCCTGATGATAATGCTACTCCTACGGGCACTCAAAGGCGTCCAATAGAAGACGCTTTCCAAAAATTAATTATGTCGCTTAATGTTGAAGGTGTTAGTCAGTTTGATGCTGAATACATGACCGATGCATTAGTTGACTGGCTTGATCAAAACAGCGCTATAGCTAGTGCTGGTGGTGCTGAAGATAATGATTACTCTGCAAAAGAGTTTCCTTATTTACCCGCTAATTATTATTTGGCCAGTATTACCGAACTACGCTTAATTGAACACTTTACTGTGCCGGTTATTAATAAATTAAAAGAGTATGCTTGCGTAATACCTAATAACAATCTCCATAAAATAAATGTAAACACCATAAGAAGCGACCAACCTGAATTGTTGGAGGCTTTTTTAGGTATTCCTTTAGCGGATGCAGAAAATGCCTTGGCTAGCCGAGAGGGTGCTGGTTTTAAAACACGAGATGAGTTTTTTAATTTAGCCGATATATCAAAACATACAAAAATAACCAATGATCAAAAAGAGCAGTTCGATGTTGTTAGCCATTATTTTAAACTAAAAAGTATCGCTAGTTTTAATGACAGTTACTTTGCGTTGAGCACTTTAATGAAAGTTGAAAGCAATAATAATATCTCCGTAGTGAGTCGTACCATAGGACGAGAGTAATGACCGAAAAGTTATATATCCGATTAGGTACTAACGCAAAAGACGTAGTGCACTGGGTAATATTTAGTGACGATCAAGAAGGCATCATTGCCAGTGGTGAACTCCCCAATGCCAATGCGTTAGAGCAATTAGCTGAGAAAGCCAAACAACGTGAAGTCATTACGTTTGTGCCAGCCAGTGATATCAGTTTGAAAAGTTTAACGGTACCCAGTAAATCTTCAAAAGCGATGCGCTTAGCTGTGCCGTATATGCTTGAAGATGAATTAGCACAAGATGTTGAAGAGTTATTTTTCGCTTATAGTGATATCAAAATTGTCGGTAGTGCGCACAATTGCTTTGTTGCAATTATCGAATCTGCTCAGTTGGCATTATGGCAAGGGTGGTTAAAAAGTGCAGATATTACCTGTAAAAAAATCATCCCTGATGTACTTGCAATGCCACTGACTAATGAAGTGAATGTTGGTAGTGCAATTGTATTAGGTGAGCAAATACTGATACGCCAAGGACAATGGCAAGGGGTCACCATAGACAGCAACACTTGGCCGTTAATTAGTCAGTCACTTAGTGGTACTCAAACAGTAGAGAAAATTAGCAGTGAGCAAAAATCAGTAGCGGACAATGATAGCAATAATGACGTACCCAACAGTTTCTCATTAAATGCTTATTCAATATTACCTGAAACCATCGCTAAACTGACCATCAATGCGATGCCAGAAGAGCTGCCTTTGGCGTTATTAGCCGCTACATATAATCATGAAAAAGCGGGTAAGTTCAATTTACTACAGGGTGACTTCAAAGTTAAAGAACAGCGCTCACCCGTGCTAAAAAGTTGGTTTTTGGCCGCAGGTATTGCCATGTTCGCTTTATTGCTTAATGTCGGTATTAAAGGTGCCGAATTAATACAGCTTCATAGTCAACAGGCTGAAATTGAACAGCAAATCATTAGTACCTATAAAAAGGCTTTTCCAAAAACTAAGCGAGTTCGAGTCTCAACTATTCGCTCCCAACTTAAGCAGAAACTCAAAGAAGTAGGAGGGGCTAGTGGAGAAAGTGGCTTTTTAGCTATCTTAACTCAAGTGCAACCAGCGTTAGCTTTAGTGCCTGAAATAAAACCCCAAACGTTGAAGTTTGATGGTAAGCGCAACGAGATTCGTATGCAGGCAATTGCCAGTGATTATCAGTATTTTGATAAGTTAAAAATCGCTCTTGAAGAGAGTAATCTGACGGTATCTATGGGCGCGCAAAATAATCAAGGTGATCAAATTTCTGGCTCATTCAGCATAACCAGTAATGATGATAATCAGCAATCAACAAACACAAGTAAGGGGCGATAATGAAAACGTGGTGGCAACAATTAAAAAGCTCTGAGCAACGACTCGTTGCTATGATGAGCTTTGTTGTAGTGCTGTTTTTATTTTACAGCGCAGTGTGGCAACCATTGGTTACTAATACTGATAAAACTCAACAAAAAATCATGCGCCAACAAGCGCTTTATACCTGGGTGCAAGAAAATACCCTGCGCTATCAACAGTCACAAAAAAGAGTGGCATCATCAGCCAGCAATGCCAGCCTTTCTAGTATTGTTAACAGCAGTGCCGGTCGTAATAATATTTCGATAGCTCGCTTGCAACCTCAAGGTGAAGACTTACAAGTATGGATTGATGAAGTCCCCTTTACACAGTTACTTAGTTGGCTTGAATTTTTAGCCAATAACGAAGGTTTATTAGTGAAAAGTATTGATTTAAGTAAAGCCGATCGCAACGGTGTTGTTAGAGTTCGTCGCTTACAATTAGGAAAAGGTTAATGAAAAAGTGGTTTGCTTACGGAGCAATGTTCTTTAGTTTATATTTGATTTTTTTAATTGCAACTATGCCTGCAGCTTGGGTGGTTAGCTTTATTAATTTACCAAAAAACAGCCAAGTATCTCAACTTTCTGGCACAGTGTGGCAAAGTTATGCAAAACAAGTCCGCATTGATAATGTCGACATTAACAATGTCAGTAGTGAGTTAAGTTTCCTCTCATTATTGATGCTTGACCCGACAATTAAGTTAACTTTTGGCGGTGCCTTAGTCAGTGGACCAGAAGGTAGGTTGACAGCAAGCCAATTGCTTAAGCAGATAAAAATTACTAATGTTGATATCACAGTAGCTGCACAACAAATTACGGAAAAGCTTAATCTAGCTATCCCGATGCAAGCCCACAACCTTATTGAACTCAGTGTTGATGAATTTATACTCGGCAAGCCTGTATGTCAGCAAATGAAGGGCTTAATAAAATGGAACAAGGCAGCTATCACCGCATTATCAGAAAAAGCAAATTTAGGTACGTTATCTGCTGAGTTGGCTTGTGAAAAAGGGGCGCTTGCGTTTATCATTGCCCCTGAAAACGATCTTGGACTCACGTTTACCGCTTATCTGCATAATACCAATAGAGCTTCTGGAAATGGTTATTTAAAGCCAGGTGCGAACTTCCCTGAAAAATTAAAGCCACTGCTGCCCTTTATTGGCAAAGCTGATAACCAAGGGCGCTATCGATTGAATTTTTAAGCCATTTAATACGGTGATTAATCGTTACTTAGGCTAAACCTATTTCATCCTGGCTTTACGTCAGGATGAATAATAGCCATTACCTAATGGGATATTTCTTTATTTCATCAATTAATGTTCTAAAGTCTGATGTAGATGGGTAATCGTTAACAATATGTGGCGTTTTCTGGCTATCTGGGTTTTCAACCGCTAATAAATGTTCAAAACCATAGCGTTGAGCCGATGCTAAAATATTGATACTATCATCAACAAACAAGGTGTTCTCTAGGCTAAAACCTTGTTTCTCTTGAAGACGTTGCCATAATAATTGTGATTCTTTGGTAACACCAAATTCATGCGTAGAATATAAAACATCAAAATATTTATCGAGTTGCGTGCGTTCAATCTTAAGCAACAAGCTATCTGGGTGAGCATTAGTAACCAGTATTATTTCTCGTCCACTCTCTCGTAGTGCCACCATAAAATCATGAGCATCATCGCGTAAGCTAATTAAGTGTTGTACTTCACGTTTTAATGCTTGAATCGGTAATTGGGTTTGTTCAGCCCAGTAGTCTAAACAGTACCAGTCAATGGTCCCAGCAACTCTTTCATAGTGGCTTGCTAAGTTTTCTTTTGCTTGCTCAAGTGAAATCTTTGCATGCTCACTGTAACGTAGTGGTAAATGATGGAGCCAGAAATGGTTGTCAAAATGTAAATCTAAAATCGTTCCATCCATATCTAAAAGTACGGTAGAAATTTTTGACCAATTAAGCATATTATTTTTCCTAAGAGCGATTAATTATTAATTATATCTAAAGTTAACGTGCTATTCTAAAACTATATTATTAATATTTTACTCTTAGGTTTAGCTACCATGAGCAATAGTTTAACACTTCCCAAAGTCACTCAACGTAAGCAAGTTGCCAAGAGTCGCTTGTTTGCTATAGAACAAGTAGATCTCACCTTCAGTAACGGCGTAGAGCGAGAATATGAACGCATGCAAGGCTACGGTCGAGGCGCTGTATTAATTGTACCTATGTTAGACGATGAAACGTTTTTATTAGTTCGCGAGTATTGTGCTGGCACCCATACATATGAGCTTGGCTTCCCGAAAGGTCTTATTGATGAAGGCGAAAGTGCAGAGCATGCTGCTAATCGTGAGTTAAAAGAAGAAGTCGGCTATGGGGCGAATAAATTCACCCATGTGCATCGAGTCGCAACAGCACCGGCTTTTTTCTCTGCCTCAATGGAAATATTTCTTGCTGAAAGTTTATATGCAGAAAAACTACCCGGTGATGAACCTGAAGAGCTAGAAGTTGTCTCATGGAAACTTGCCGACTATCAATCATTACTTGCCCAACCTGACTTTAATGAAGCAAGAAGCATAGCTGCTCTAATGCTGGTAAAAGATTTAGTTAAGAATATTTTAAAATAACACTCAAAAGAAAAAGTAAGTGAAGATTAATGAACAATGAAACGTTACTCGCCATCGCGATAGAAAGTGCAAAAAAAGCAGGCCTAGAAGTTACTAAGCATTACAAATCGGGCAATTACACGTCAGAAATTAAAGAAGATAATAGCCCCGTTACTAGTGCTGACTATGCGGCTAACGATGTATTGATGCAAGAGCTGTCACGCTTGGCACCTGGCATTCCTATTATTTCTGAAGAAGTTGGTGCATTAGCGCTTAATCAAAGAAAAAATTGGTCACGATATTGGCTACTCGACCCTATTGATGGGACAGGTGAGTTTATTAAAGGCAGTGGCGATTTCGCCGTTAATGTCGCTTTGGTGGAAAATGGCTGGCCAAGTATTGGTGTTATTCACGCACCAGATCACCAACTCACCTACTATGGACAAAATAAGCTTGGCGCTTTTAAAGAAAGCCATACCGGTAGCCAGCAAATTCATGTCGCTAAATATGATGGCAAACGAAAAATCAAAGTGGCGGTAAGCCGCCGACAAGAGCTCAGCCTAATGGGGCAATACCTTAACAACGAAAACTTTGCTTTTGAATATGTGGCATTAGGCAGTTGCTCACTTAAAAACTGTCTAATTGCTGAAGGTGGTGCAGATTGTTACTTACGTATTGGTCCTACAGGTGAGTGGGATACAGGAGCGAGTCATTGTATTATCGAACAAGCGGGAGGCTCAATAATTGATAGTGAGTTTTTACCGTTAACTTATAATCAACGGGAAGGATTAATGAATCCTGACTTTATGACTTTAGGTGCGAGTAATATTCCGTGGCAAAGTATTGTGACCCCTCATCGAGCGCGACGCTCTTAATTTTTATTTTATTTTCAAAGGACCTATTATGCGTATTATATCTACTTTTATTTTAAGCCTTTCACTCCTGCTTACGGCACCAGCCTATAGTGCTTGGCAGTTGGACTCTAAAAATTCATCGTTAACTTTTGTGTCGATTAAAAAAGGCACTGTGGCTGAAAGTCATAGCTTTAAAGAAATTACGGGTGTTATCAACAATAGTGGCTTGGCAAATGTGACCATTGACCTAAGCAGTGTTGACACCAATATTGCGATACGTGATCAAAGAATGGCGGAGTTTCTCTTTGAAACAGCTACTTTTGCACAAGCGAGCTTTAGTGCGCAACTTAATCGTGCAGATATTGATGCGATAACTATCGGTTCAAGTCAGAAAATGTCACTTACGGGTAGCCTGAATTTACATGGTCACCAGCAAGAACTTACATTGAATGTTATGGTGGCTAAGCTATCAGCAAATCATATGCTAGTGAGCACCTTAAAGCCGGCTATCATTAAAGCCGAAGACTTTGCGTTAGTGGCAGGTATTAATAAATTAAAATCATTAGCAAATCTACCAAGCATTGCTTATGCCGTGCCGGTAAGTTTTGTATTAACTTTCACCCAATAGCAAATAAGTAACGAACATCCACAGGGTGTTCGTTGCTATAAAATAACTATTGCGTTTGTTCTTGTTCTTGCTCGTTTTGTTGTTGTTCAAACTGATCAATAGGTAAAATATTTACCGTATCATGAAGCTCTGAATAAACTAAAAACGCACTACCATTAGCAAGTTGTATTTTTACTTGCGCCACTTTTTCGGACAAAGACACATCGTCCGCACCATATTCGGTACCTTCACGTAAAACAAACTCTCGAATAATACCTGTTAACGTATCGGGTTGTAGATCTTTGTAGGGGATTATCATAGGTAGCTCTCTAAAAAATTTGGAACACGATGTTCTAGCCAAAACTTTGGTCTTAAGGGATTATTACCATTGATAAAGCCAACATGCCCCCCTTTTTTACTGACCTCAAAACATATGTTACTGGGAATACTGCTAATATCACGGGTATTTTCATCACATAAGAAAGGGTCGTCATTTGAATGAATAATTAAGCAGGGTTGTTTAATTTTATCCAAAATAAAACGTCCACTCGCCTGATGATAATAATCTTCAGCGCTCTCAAAACCGTTAATAGGGGCTGTTACCAGTTGATCGAATTGCCAAATGGTCTTAATTTCATCGAGCTTATGGGCCAGTCTTTGCGATAGCGGAGCAGAGAGTAGATTACTGTCCATTTTATCCTTAATACTGTCTTTGAGCATGCCCACTAGATATTTCTGATATATACGCGAAAAGCCTTTGTTAATCCGCTTGCTACAACTGGCCAAATGTAGAGGGGCACAAATGATTGCAGCGGCTTGATAAGGATTATTAGGTTCTTTTGCTAAATAGCGCGCTAGTACATTACCCCCTAAAGAAAAGCCAATAATTGTCATTGGAAGCTGTGGATATTTTTTCTTTAAAAATTGCGTTAAATAACTAATATCATCAGTATCGCCACTATGATACGAACGTGCTTTTCTATTGACTCGTCCACTACAGCCCCTAAAATGCATCAGTACTCCGATCCACTGTTTCTCTTTAATAGCCGATAACATTCCTTTAGCATAATGACTGTTAACTGAACCTTCTAAACCATGAAGAACAACCACTAAAGGACGAGTTTCATTAGGTTTAGGTTTATCGGTCCATGCTAAATCAATAAAGTCGCCATCAGGTAACTCCACTGTTTCATTGCAAGTTTCTAGCTGTTTTCTAGATCTTAAAAATTTTGCAATAATAGTTTGGCAATGAGGATTGTGTAGCCACCAAGCTGGAGTGAATTGACTTTGAGTAAACATTTAAAGTTATAGTGGTCTGTTGTGGTTTATCAGTTTTATTATTGTATGTGAATTGAAAATAAATAGATATTTTTAGGCTAAAAAAAAGCTTACAAGGCTAAACGCCATCATAAACTTGTTGTCTTATATTCGTTGATTAATGAGTATACCTTTTCATCATTTTCTTCACGTGATTTGTTTTGACGTTCAATTACATTGAGCGTAGAGGAAGATTGATTAATAGATAAGTTAATAAGCACACCTCAGTATTTAAGATTAATTGTGCAGATAATGCATGATAATCAACATAGACAAGTGCTGTTAGTATAACAAAAAACAATTATCCTTCGTTATTCAGATGAAAGTTGAGCTAAACCTTCTAAAATAGGGCAGTCAGGGTTATCGTCACCATCACATTGATCAGCTAGTTTTTGTAATATTGCTCTCATTTGCTCTAGCTCCAATATTTTTTCATTTATCTCCTGTAAATGACTCACCGCTAGTTGCTTCACGTGCCGACTTTCTCTATCAGTATCGAGCCAGAACTTGAGCAGTGACTGAATCTCAATCATGGAAAAACCTAAGTTTCTCGAACGACGGATGAACCCCAATTGTTGTATGTGTGCTTGGTTATAAAGTCGATAACCTGCATCTGTGCGACTCGTTTTTTTTAATACGCCAATTTCTTCATAGTATCGGATCATTTTGGCCGATACCCCTGTTAAGTTAGAGGCTTTACCTATGGTGACAAGTTTCGCCATATTATTTCTCCTTAAGAGTCCAACGTTGCAATAACAATGCGTTACTGACGACAAATAAGCTACTAAATGCCATCGCAGCTCCGGCAATAATAGGGTCAAGATAACCAAAGGCTGCTAGTGGAATTCCCACAGCATTAAAGATAAATGCCCAAAACAGGTTTTGCTGTATTTTACGATAAGTTAGCCTTGCAATGATCAATGCAGTGGGGACTAGGCTTGGTTTACTGCGCATTAATGTGAAAGAAGCTGCGCTAACGGCAACATCAGTACCAGACGCCATTGCCATACCTAAATCTGCTTGGGCTAGCGCTGGCGCATCATTAATGCCATCACCAACCATAGCAACCTGATAACCTTGCTCTTGATATTGCAGAATATATTTTGCTTTATCTGCAGGCAACACCTCAGCTTTAAAATCGTCTAACTGTAATTCTGTCGCTACCGATGTTGCACTCGCTTGATTGTCACCAGTAAGCATAGCTACCTTTATACCTTGTTGTTGCAATAACTTCACAGCCTGCAGCGCATCAGGCTTCAATTTATCACTAAAACAAAACAGCCCAAGTAATGTTATCTTATCTTGCTGCTGACTAGCCAACCAAGAAACAGAAGCACCTGGTATTTTTATTTGTTCGGTTGGCAGTGTTACCCCTAACTCTTGCATCCAATGACTACTGCCCATCAAGACTAAATTGTCACCAATGTTGCCTTTGACACCATAACCCGCGACAACTTGAAATTCCGCGACAGGTATTGGTTGTGTTTCGCTGGCTAATGCTTTTTCAACCACAGCTTTGCCTAATGGGTGCTCACTATTTATTTGTAAGGAATAGGCCAGCTGCAATACTGCTTCTTCACTACCACTGATGACCCTCATCTCATTTACAACAGGTTTGCCTTGGGTCAAGGTGCCTGTTTTATCAAATACCACTAAATTTATTTCTTTTGCCTGCTCTAACGCCACTGCATCTTTAACCAATACGCCTAATCTGGCAGCGGTTCCTGTACCTGCCATTATGGCTGCTGGAGTTGCTAAACCAAGTGCACATGGACAGGCAATCACTAAAACGGCTACCGCATTGAGAATGCCATTGGTCCAGTCATCAAATACTAAACCCAACACCAATAAGGTGGTAAGTGCGACCAATAACACCACAGGAATGAAGATACTACTGACTTTATCTACTATTGCTTGTACGGGAGCTTTTGCACCTTGGGCTTGCTCTACTAATTCAATGATTTTAGATAAAGTAGATTCGCTACCAACATTCGTGGCACGGATCTCCAAAATACCGTCCAAATTAAGTGAGCCACCCGTGACAACGTCACCTTCTTTTTTACTTAACGGAATTGATTCACCACTAATTAACGCCTCATCCAAATGACTCTGGCCCTGCAAAATTTCACCGTCAACAGGAATGCTTTCGCCCGGTATTACTTTAACTTTTTCACCTGATTTTACTGATGAAGCGGCCACTTTTTGCCATTTACCTAAGCGCTGCACTGTTGCCTCAACAGGTTTCAAATTTTCCAATGCTCTAAGTGCATCAGTTGTTCGGCGTTTTGCTTTGTGTTCTAAATATTTACCCAGCAGAACCAAGGTTATTACTGCGCTACTACTTTCAAAATACAAGTGCGGCATGCCATGAGCGCTATTAAAGCTCCACCACAAATACAAAGATAGTCCGTAGGCTGCACTGGTACCTATGGAGACAAGAAGATCCATGTTGCCCATGCCAGCTTTTAATGCTCCCCAGCCTGCACGATAAAAGCGAGCGCCAAAATAGAACTGTACTGGCGTAGCTAATAGCCATTGCCAAACTGGCGGTAACATCCACTGTTGGGAAAACAACATGCCTAACATGGGTAACACCAGTGGCAAGGTAAGTAGGCCTGCTCCCAATACGGGCCACCATGCTTTAGTATAAAAAGGCTGATGTTGGCTGGGCTTTTCTATCACGCTGTCATTGTTCAACGGGATAAAAAGGTAACCGGCTTGTGTCACGGCTTGGGCTAGTTGTTCATCCGTTACAAAGGATAAAGTTTTTACTTGTACGTGCTCGGTGGCTAAATTGACCGATGCATCGACCACACCGGTTACTTTTAACAATGCCTGTTCGACCCGCGTCACACAAGAGGAGCAACTCATCTTTCCAATACCAAATTGCTTTACCTTTACGGGCACTTGATAACCAGCCTCAATAACAGCGGTAATTAATTCACTATGACTGGCAGTGCCTTGAATAGTAGCCGTATCTGTAGCTAGGTTAACGGTAACATCTGTCACGCCAACCACTTTGTGTAAGGCCTTTTCAACACGACCGACACATGAAACACAGGTCATACCGTCAATTATAAATTGTGTAGTTGTATTCATAAGCTTCTCATCTTAATTGAATTGTAGAACTAAGTTGAGGTTAAAGCTTACCACGGTAGTAGGGTCAACTGTTTTAGTATAAAAAGTGTTATAAGTAACAATTTATAATTTAACGGTGAACACCGTATTTTAAGAAGGAGTACAACAATCTTAATGACTGCTTTTTTAGATGAGCGATACCTGAGGTTAAATCTTTAATGTATATATTCGTATCAAACAGTAAAAATATACGCCTGTAAAATTTTCGGTTGCTAAAGACTCCTCTTTGGCAGCTATTGCCTTTAGGGTTATATTGTAGAAATTAACTACTTCAACGTTTAATTAAATTTTTTGAAAGATATTTTCGGTGCTTAAACGTAATAATTGCAGTTGCTGACTTTATTTAACGGTTTCCACCTTAATTTAGAAGGTTGCAACTTTAATCAACTTCTACAGGTTTTTACCTAATTATTTTCATTGATGTTTTTAAGAAAATAATAAACATAGAAAGCACCAATACCTAAAAGAATTGCTAATCCGCCAAAAGAATAAAGTACAACGGGATCATTAATAATCATATCGAAAAAGTTCATAATAGACTCCATAAAAATAATTGAGTTATAACAAAAATGGCTATAACGTAATGTTATAGCCATTTTAAATCGTGGGTTACTTTATGGTTGTGATATAGATCAATGAACCTTAAATTTATCCCTTAGATTATTGTCTTATTTTTTAGAGCTAAGGTTTTATTGTTTAGCTTTTAATGCTTCTTGTTCGATAATTTGTTGATAAAGTCGGTCAGCCTTTTCCCTTGCTTGAGCTATTTCTACATTGCTGAGTTTTAAGGAGTCCATATCGCGACTTTTTCCTGCATTTTGATAACCATTACTTGCGGAAATAATATTCCATATAAAAGACATCTCTACACTTTTCTCAACACCCAATCCTTCAAAATACATCAGTGCTAAATTAAACTGGGCTAGGGCGTAGTTTTGCTTTGCCGCAGTTTCATACCAACGTGCGGCTTTTGGATAGTCTTTATATGTACCCGTGCCATTGAAATACATAACACCAAGATTAAATTGTGCGGCAACGGAGTCTCTTATCGCTGCTCTTTCCATCAGTGCAAAAGCGGTTTTTAAATCTTTTTTAACGATGACTCCGTCAGAATACATCAGTGACAAACTAAATAGTGCGTCGGGGTGATTTTGTGAAGCGGCTAAGGACATTAATTCCAACGCTTTTTTGGGATCTTTTGTAACGCCGTAACCATTTAAATAAATAAGCGCCATTTGATACTGCGCAGGAGAATACTCCTGAGCAACTAAGGGTTCAAATTCATTTATAGCCGCTTTAAAAGCACCACGGTTTAATTCATAAATGCCTTGGTCAAGATCACCTTGATAAGCAAAGCTCGAAACACTGCTTACTATAGATAGACAAAAAAGGGCGAATATTGTTTTTTTCATAACGTTCTCATTATTTTAATCGTATGATTATTAAGTGTAGCAAGTAATATAATTTAATGATTAATTTTTACAGTGAAGCTTGCAACATAATTTCTTCAATTTGTTCTTCTAATTCGAGCCAATACATTTCATTTTCTTCAACATCTGCTTTGAGCTTAGCTTGTTGCTTAATGAGTACGGCTAAGCGTGCTTTATGTTCACTTTGATATATCTCACTTTCGGCTAATACTCCTTCAACTTCAGCTAATTCAGTTTGCAGCAGTTGCACTTTCTTCTCGTATTTATCGGCTTGTTTACGCAGTGGAGATGCTTTTTTACGTAATTCAGCTTGGTCTTTGCGTAATTGTTTTTTATCAACAACCTCAAGAGACTTTGCGGGTTTAGTATTTTTCAGTGTTTGTTTTTTGTCTTCATTAAGCCATTGTTGATAGTCATCAATATCACCAGAGAACTCGCTAACTTGACCATTGGCAACTAAGAAAAACTCATCAACACACGACTCTAATAAAAAGCGATCATGGGCAATCAAAATAATAGCCCCTTCAAAGTCTTGTAAAGCAAAGACAAGTGCTTGACGCATTTCTAAATCAAGATGGTTAGTGGGCTCATCGAGGAGAAGTAATTGTGGCTTTTCATTAACAATTAACGCCAATACCAGACGTGCTTTTTCTCCACCTGACATGGTACTTACCGGAGAGAGTGCTTGGTCGCCAGTAAAACCAAAGCTACCTAAAAAATTGCGCGCTTGTAGCTCTGTAGTCTCAGGTTTAGCACGAACAATATGATCAATCGCACTACTTGGCATATGTAATTGTTCAAGCTGATGTTGAGAGAAGTAACCAACAGTTAAGTCTTGGGCGCAATAACGCTCGCCTTTAATTAAGGCAATATCGCCGGCTAATGACTTTATTAATGTCGACTTACCCGCACCATTTCGTCCTAAAAGACCGATTCTACTACCGGGTACCAGCGTTAGACCGACATCACGTAAAATAATGGTTTCTGGATTATAGCCACAGGTTGTCTCTTTTAACGCTAATAATGGATAAGGCAATGTTTCCGGTGTTTTGAAACTGAAGGTAAATTGGCTATCAACATGTGCGGGTGCTAAGTCAGGTAATTTTTGTAAACGCTTTAAACGACTCTGTGCTTGTTTTGCTTTACTGGCTTTTGCTCTAAAGCGATCGACGAATGAGGTTAAGTGAGCAACTTCTTTTTGCTGTTTTTGAAATTGAGCATCTTGTTGTGCTAAATGTTCCGCGCGCTGACGCTCAAAGGCGCTATAATTACCCGAATATAATTTTGCTTGTTGATGTTCAATATGAAGAATTTGTTCAATAACGTCATCGAGAAAATCACGATCATGTGAAATAAGCACTAAAGTACCGGTAAAGCGTTTTAACCAACGCTGTAACCAAATTACCGCATCTAAATCTAGATGGTTAGTAGGTTCATCGAGTAAAAGTAAATCTGCGCGGCTAATTAACGCTTGAGCCAAGTTAAGACGCATGCGCCAACCACCAGAAAAATCCTTTACGGCATCACCTAGTTGTTCTTGTAAAAAACCTAAACCATGCAATAACTCGCTAGCACGGGCGGGTAAACTGTAGCCATTTATGGCATCAATATGGTTGAGAATTAACGCTTCTTGGTTGCCATCATCATTTAATCGAGCTTTCTCAAGTTGTTGCTCAAGTTGACGAAACTCTTTATCTCCGTCCATCACATAATCTAAGGCTGATTGCTCGAGGGCGGGAGTTTCTTGTTTTACTGTCGCGACATCCCAGCCTGAAGGCATATTTACATCGCCCCTGTCGGGCTGTAACTCACCTAATAAGGCCGCAAATAAAGAAGATTTTCCACAGCCATTAGCGCCAACTAAGCCGACTTTGTGATTAGGATGAATAGTAAAGCTTGATGATTTTATGAGGTTTTTAGCGCCTCTATCTAAGCTTAAATCGGTGGCTATGATCATTGTGTGTTATTACTCATTTTAATTCAGGCCGCTATTGTCCTTTTCCTATCGACAAGATTCAAGGTAAAATAATACAACTCGATTTTATTTGGATTGAAACACATGAAAAAAAGATTTATTGCTGGCGCTATTTGCCCGAAATGTAATGCTATGGACACCATGGGATTAACAAAAGAAAATAATGTTGAAAAAGTTACTTGTGTTAGCTGTGGGCATCAAATGTCACAGCCAGAAGAGCATGTCGTTAAAGAAATCCGTCCGCAAGAGCAAGTGATTGGTATTTTTAAGCAAGAATAAATCATTATTTTACCAAGCTGAAATATTTCAGCTTGGTATTTATTTGAATGAAAGCTCAGGTTAAGAGTTAATAATGTGGTGGTGGCGGTTCGATATCTTGCGACTGATTTTGACCCGGATTATTATCTTGAACACGACTTGCGATTAACTTTAGCTGTGCCCTAATGTCTGAAATTTCTAATTGATGAACAGCAAGTTCATTATTCAACTGTTCAATAACATCGTCTTGAAAGGCATTACGAGATTGCAGCGCTTCAACATTTTCTTGTAATTCGATGATTTTTTTTTGTATTTCTGTTGTCATAATTTGGGGTACCTAACGCGACTTTCTTTGCCAAAGCTCAGCGTATCCTGATGAACTTTCGGTGATTATTTGGTTCTTTCCTCGAAAGGCGACACTATACACTACCGCGCCTGCAGCACGTATACTTTCTTTTGGCGTAACTCGCCAGCTGTCAAGCCGCTCTCCGGTTAGTATGCTCCATAGGCTAACTTTTCGAGTTGGGGCTCCTGTTAATAGTTGAGTACCATCATCAGAAAACCTTACTGAGCTAAATATTTCGTGACGGTTATAGTATTGAAGTTGGCTAATGCGTTTACCTGTTTTTAAATCCCATATGTTTGAAGATTTTTTACTGTCGGCAGTAAAAGCAAACCGACCTTTAGGGTCTAGAGCCACCATAGTAACGCGACTGGGATGATTAAATCGGTAAATAACCTGCCCACTTTCTGTATCCCATACATAAGCGACGTAATCATTGCCTCCTGAAATAGCGATACGGCCATTGGGGAGCATATCAACCGCATTAATTTTTTCTGTATGACCTAAGAACTCTAAGCGACGGCCATTGCTCATAGTAATGTGAACAACGGTGCCATTACTTTTACCGAGTAAAATAAAGTCACCATTATTGGACAAGGCAATATCACGAATCGTTGACTCGCGTACTTTCCAATAACCTTCTGATTGCCCTGTTGCTATATTCCACAACGAAAACGCTTCTCGATTTGCGGTCAATGCATGGCTATTATTATTGGATATATCGGCTAACAGCACTAAATTATCGCTACTATCTTGCTGTTGTGACCAGCTGTATTTTAATGCATTCTCTTCTATGTCCCATAAACTTAAGCCATGATAAATAGAAGAGACAACACTGTATTTGCCATCATTAGAAATATTAGCTGCATAAGCACCATCTGTAGCATGCTGCCAACGCTGTACAGGCTTGTCCTCTGCAGGCTGGCAAGCACTGTTCAATAAGGAAAATAGACAGATGAAAAGCAGTGTTAGCTTGTTATTACACTTAATCACAATATTAATACTTTTTTCTTAGTTAATTTATCGTTAGTATAAGCCGCATTGTCTAACAATACATAATATTTAATCAATGGCTTAGGGGGACTTCCTCCAACTGAGTACTAGGTTACGTTAACGGAGAAAAAATGAAATTATTTAAGCCAACTATGTTAGCTATTGCACTTGTGTCAGTGTTTGGCTGTCAAGAAAGTGTAAAACCAACCGAAACAGCGCCTGTTTTAGAAACTGAAATGCAAAAACAAGCTTACAGTTTAGGTGCTTCAATTGGCATGTACATGCAGAAGAATCTTGATCAACATGAGAAGTTGGGTGTTCCACTTGACCAAGCATTAATTACTCGTGGTTTCATGGACAGTCTTGCTGGCAAATCAATCATTGAGAAAGAAGAGATCCAAGCACTATTAATGAGCCTTGATGAACAAATGAAAGCAAAGCAACTAGCAGCAGCAGACGCTGAATCTGAAGCGGCAATTGCTGAAGGCATGAAATTTTTAGAAGAAAATGCTAAGAAAGAAGGTGTACAAGTTACTGAATCAGGTATTCAATACCTTGTTGTAACTGAAGGTGAAGGTGATAAACCTAGCGCTACTGATACAGTAACGGTTCACTATAAAGGTACTTTCTTAAACGGTGAAACTTTTGATAGTTCATATGAACGCAATGAACCAGCAGTATTCCCTTTAAATCGTGTTATTAGCGGTTGGACAGAAGGCGTACAGTTAATGTCAGTGGGCTCAAAGTACACTTTTACTATTCCATCTGATTTAGCTTACGGAAAAAATGGCAACCCGCCACGTATTCCTGGTAACTCAGTATTACAGTTTGAAATTGAATTATTAGACATTCAAAAATCAGCTGAACCAGAAGAAATCACTCAGTAATATTATTACTTTAGTGTTAAAGGAGCCAATTGTGTAAGCAATTGGCTTTTTAATTCATTTTAGAAACTTAAAATATAAACACTCATTTTTCACTCGCCATAAATACCTTACTCACTTTCAAATATATAAGCATTATATGGCTAGTCTTTCGTCGACATATTCAGCTATAGCTAAACTAGAAGTTAAGCCGGGTGAGTCAATACCAAACAGATTCACTAATCCTTTCAAGCCATGCACTTTTTCACTTTGAATGACAAAATCTTTAAAACCATCATTCGGACCTTCTAATTTCGGACGAATACCCGAATAAGCAGGCTGTAATCTTTCGCTAT
This sequence comes from Colwellia sp. BRX10-9, assembly GCF_014077405.1. Classification (NCBI taxonomy): domain Bacteria; kingdom Pseudomonadati; phylum Pseudomonadota; class Gammaproteobacteria; order Alteromonadales; family Colwelliaceae; genus Colwellia; species Colwellia sp. BRX10-9. Next base: position 102,888 of record NZ_JACGVV010000005.1, read on the forward strand.
CTAATGAAGGGTAATAGCGTTGAATCGCGGCAACAAATTTAGCTTTTAGAAGCGGAGAGACTTCATAATCAATATCATCTATGTACTGTGTGTCGGGACCAAATTTTAATTGTCCGCCAATATCTAATGAGGCGTGAATACCTAAACCATGCGCTTCGGGTAAGGGATAAATGAGTTGTGTAAAAGGACTTCTCCCTTGGTATGAAAAATAATGGCCTCGACAATAATAAAGCGTTGGAATATGTGACTTTTTTAAATCACTAATATTTTCGGCAACTTTAGTACTTTGTAATCCCCCTGAATTAATTAAATAATCACAATGCAGCTGCATTATTTCATCTTGACTATTTAAAGTAACAACAAAGCCATCATTATTTTTATCTGCCTTTATAAAGGTGGTTTTTCCAACAAACTGACCATTATTATGCTCAATTTCTGCCAGTAAAGCCTGCATATAACGATGACTATCAATAATACCTGTTGAAGGGGAAAGTAAGGCAGCGGTGGCATGTAATGCTGGATTTGACTTCTTAAGCTCGTCTGCCGTTAACCAGACGAGATCATTAACATCATTAAGTGCTGCTTGTTTTATGGTTTTCGCTAAACATTGCTCTTCTTCCTCGCCGTGGGCAACCAGTAATTTTCCTAGGCGTTGATGAGGAATGCCTCGATCTTTACAATATTGATAAAGCTTCTCTTTTCCTTGCACGCATAGCTTAGCTTTTAAACTGTGCTGAGGATAATAAATGCCGGCATGAATAACTTCACTATTACGACTACTGGTTTCTTCACCAAAGCCAGCATTTTTATCAATAATGAGCACGTTATTGAGCTTATTGCTAAGTCTTGCCGCAATGGCTAAACCCACGACACCAGCGCCAATAATTATTGCGTCTACTTTTTCCATCATTTTATCTATTCTTTTAGCTTGAATTAAGTGTGGTCGCCCCTTATCTAAATTTCAAGAAAAAGAATGTCTTAAAATTTAGATAAGAGTGTGGGTAAAGGTTCAAAGAACTGACTTATTCTATTTTGGAATAAAAAAGCCTTTTCTATTCTTTTTATTATATGCAAAGTCAGTCTATTATTATTTTACTAAATTTAAATGGGCGAATTCACATTATGTTGCCAAACCAACAGAACTTACAAAAAACTATGCTAGATGCTGACCAACTTTCATCATTACAAAACGCTATTGGCAGTTACTCTCAGTTGCAGCTTGCATGGGCAAGTGGTTACTTAGCGGCTAAATCTGAAGGAGCATCGTTAAGCGTTAGCCCTACAGCTTCAGCTGTTGCAGCTCCTGCGCCTGTATTAACCATTTTATTTGGTTCTCAAACCGGAAATGCTAAAGGTGTTGCTAAAGCGTTAGCCGCACAAGCACAAGCAGAAGGTCTTACCGTCGACTTAAAAAGCATGAGTGACTTTAAGCCAAAAAGCATTAAAAATCTGACTCACCTATTAATTGTCGCCAGTACTAATGGCGAAGGTGAAGCACCCGATGATGCGATTGCTTTACATGAATACTTAGGCTCGAAAAAAGCGCCAAAGCTCGATGATTTACGCTATAGCGTTTTAGCCTTGGGCGACACTAGCTATGAGTTCTTTTGTCAAACGGGCAAAGACTTTGATGATTACTTAAGTAAGCTTGGTGCAAAACAGATTACCGCACGCGTTGACTGTGACGTTGATTACGAAGCTGAAGTAAAAGCATGGTCAGAGACTATTGTTAAAGATGTAAAAGCCTTGTTGGGTAATGAGATTGATAGCCATAATGTTGTGGTAATGCCAACACTTGGCGCGTCTAGCGAATATACAAAACAGGCGCCTTATGCTGCTGAGTTAAGTTTAAGCCAAAAGATCACCGGTCGTGATTCAGCAAAAGATGTTCGTCATATTGAAATCGATTTAGCCGATTCAGGTATCACCTATCAAGCCGGTGACGCTTTAGGTGTGTGGTTTGAAAATGACACTGAGTTAGTCGCCGAACTTATTGCAATACTTGGTTTGTCAGGTAATGAAAATATTGATGTTGGCGGTGAACGTTTATCACTGGAACAAGCATTAATTTCAACATTAGAAATTACTCAAACAGTGCCTAATTTCATTAGCTTTTGGGCGGATAAATCACAAGATAAAGCTTTGCTTACCTTGAGTGAAGATAAAAATGCTGCGCGTGAATATGCGGGTAACCATCAAATTATTGATGTAGTTAAAGCAGCTCCGGCGAAAGTAACAGCACAAGACTTTGTTGATGCGCTTAGAAAGATTACTCCACGTTTATATTCTATAGCCTCGAGCCAAGCTGAGGTTGAAGAAGAAGTACACTTAACGGTGGGCTTAGTTGAATACAGCGAAAATGATCAGTTAAGAAGTGGCGGTGCCTCAAGCTTTTTAGGTAAACGCTTAGCAGAAGGCGGCACAGTTAAGGTTTTCATTGAACACAACGATAACTTTCGCTTACCTGAAAATGGCGATACGCCTGTGATCATGATTGGCCCAGGTACTGGTATTGCTCCTTTTAGAGCCTTTATGCAAGAACGTGAAGCAAGCGAAGCAAGTGGTGATAACTGGCTGTTTTTTGGTGATCAAACCTTCACTCAAGATTTTTTATACCAAGTGGAATGGCAAGGCTATTTAAAATCAGGCTTGTTAACGCACCTTGATTTAGCCTTTTCTCGTGATCAAGCGGCAAAAATATATGTGCAAGACCGTTTACGTGAAAAAGCCAGTGAGATTTTTGCTTGGTTAGAACGTGGCGCACATTTATATATTTGTGGTGACATGAGCCGTATGGCAAAAGATGTTGAGCTTGCCTTGGTGGATATTATTGCTGAGCATGGCAAGTTGAGTACAGAACAAGCACAAGATTATTTAAAAGAATTGCGTAACGCCAAGCGTTTCCAAAAGGATGTTTACTAATGACTACAACAAATAAAGAAATCGTATTAACAGGTCCAGGACCGTTAATTGTAGAAGGTAAACAGGCTGATAACGAACGCTTAAAAGCAGATAGTAATTTTTTACGAGGGACAATTGTTGATGACTTAAAAGACCAAGTCACCGGTGGTTTCACTGCAGATAATTATCATATTATCAGAACTCATGGTATGTATCAGCAAGATGACCGTGATATTAGAACTGAGCGTAGTAAACAAAAATTAGAACCTTTGCATAATGTTATGTTACGAGCTCGTATGCCTGGCGGTATCATTAAACCAGAGCAGTGGTTGGCTATTGACAAATTTGCTCAAGAGAGCACTTCATATGGCAGTATTCGCTTAACAACACGTCAAACATTTCAATTTCATGGTGTGTTAAAGCCCAATATTAAATTAATGCACCAAACATTAAATAGTATTGGTATCGACTCAATTGCGACTGCTGGCGATGTTAACCGTAATGTTCTGTGTACTTCTAACCCTATTGAGTCAGAACTTCATCAAGAAGCTTATGAATGGGCTATTAAAATTAGTGAACATTTACTGCCTAAAACACGTGCTTATGCAGAGATCTGGCTAGATGGCGAAAAGCTTGAAGGCCCTGAAGGTAAAGAGACACAAGAGCCTATTTTAGGCAGCAACTACTTACCACGAAAATTTAAAACGACTGTTGTTATTCCGCCACAAAATGATATTGACGTTCACGCTAATGATCTCAACTTTATCGCTATTGCTAAAGATGGAAAATTAGTTGGTTTTAACGTACTTGTTGGTGGTGGTTTAGCGATGACTCATGGCGATAAGTCAACGTATCCTCGCAAGGCTGACGATTTTGGCTATGTGTCTTTAGAACATACCTTAGATGTTGCGACCGCTGTTGTAACAACACAACGCGACTGGGGAAACCGAGTTAATCGTAAAAATGCTAAAACTAAGTACACACTTGACCGAGTGGGTGTAGAAACCTTTAAATCGGAAGTTGAGAAACGTGCCGGTATTACTTTTGAAACCTCTCGTCCATACGAGTTCACTGAACGTGGCGATCGTATTGGTTGGGTTGAAGGTTTTGACGGTAAGCACCATTTAGCCTTATTTATTGAAAATGGTCGCTTATTAGATAGCCCAGGTAAACCCCTTAAGTCAGGTGTTGCTGAATTAGCGAAAATACACAAAGGTGATTTTCGTATGACTGCTAACCAAAACTTAATTGTCGCGGGTGTAGCAACTGAAGATAAAGCACAAATTGAAAAAATTGCCCGTGAATATGGCTTAATGAACGACACGGTTTCAAAGCAACGTAAAGATTCTATGGCTTGTGTAGCATTTCCTACCTGTCCATTAGCTATGGCTGAAGCAGAACGCTATTTACCGGGTTTTGTTACCGACGTAGAAGGCATTTTAGCCAAACATGATATGAGTGATGAAAGTATTATTTTACGTGTGACTGGTTGTCCAAATGGCTGTGGTCGTGCGATGTTGGCAGAAATTGGTTTAGTTGGTAAAGGTCCAGGTAAATACAATATGCATTTAGGCGGCAACTTGGCAGGAACGCGAGTACCTAAAATGTATAAAGAAAACTTAAGCGAACAAGATATTCTTGATGAAATGGATATGCTAGTGGCTCGCTGGTCATCGGAAAGAAACAGCAATGAAGCGTTTGGTGATTTTACTATTCGTACCGGCATTATCGCAGAAGTGAAAAATAGTAAGCGAGATTTTCATGACTAAACCTATTATTAATAGTGCTGATATCGCTGCGGCAAAAGCACCGATTAATAACCGTTTTCCTGCGTCTTTACCTAAGCCTTGGCTTAACCAGTGGAACGAGCTATTAGAGCAGCAAACCGCGACTGAACGAGTTGAATGGTCGATGGAAAATTTACCATCGCAGTTCGTTTTGTCTTCTAGCTTTGGCATTCAATCTGCGGTTATGTTGCATATGTTGACGCAAGTCGATGCGAATATCCCGGTGATTGTTACCGACACTGGACACTTGTTTCCTGAAACTTATCAGTTTATTGAACAGCTCAACGAACGTTTGAAATTGAATTTACACGTTTATAGCGCGACAGAAAGTGCGGCATGGCAACAAGCAAAATATGGTGAAGAATGGGCAAAAGATGAAACATCACTCAAAGCTTATAATCGCCGTAATAAAGTTGAGCCGCTAGAACGTGGTTTACATGAGCTCAATGCAGCAACATGGTTTTCTGGCGTGCGTCGTCAGCAATCAGAGCATCGTGAAGGCTTGTCTGTAGTCAGTATTTTACGCGGTCGTTTTAAAGTACATCCTATTATTGATTGGAGTAATAAGGATGTACATGAATACCTAACTAAGCATAACTTGCCCTATCATCCTCTATGGGACCAAGGCTATGTATCGGTTGGCGACACACACAGTACACGGCCATTAACGTTAGGTATGAATGAAAGTGATACTCGCTTTTCTGGCATGGCCAGAGAATGTGGTCTACATACTGACGGTGACGGTATTTAAATAACGCCCAACTTAACGTTTACTATTAAGGACAAACATCTTAGATGCTTGTCCTTTTTTATGTTGGGTACTTTTTGTCGGGAAAAAACTGCATTTCAGTATCTGTTTTCGTGTTTGTAAGTACAGATCCTGAAACAAGTTCAGGATGACGGGGGTTATAGCAGGATGACGGTGCTTATAGCAAGATGACGGGTTACAGCAGAATTAAGGGTTATAGCAGGATAACGTTGCTGGTAGCAGGATGGCGTTGCTGGTAGCAGTATGAATAGGCTTGTATCTTTATTGAGAGGCTTGAAGTTTAGTGACACGATTTTGTCGATAGTTGCAGGGTCTGATGCCCACTCTTGTCGTCATGCTGAACTTGTTTCAGTATCTGTATTTTGGGGGTAAGTACAGATCCTGAAACAAGTTCAGGATGACGGGCTTATAGCAGGATGACGGGCTTATAGCAGAATGAAGGCTTATAGCAGGATGGCGTTGCTGGTAGCAGTATGAATAGGCTTGTATCTGTATTGGGACCTTGAAGTTTAGTAACGCGATCAGGTCGATAGTGGTAGGGCTTGATGCCCACTCTTGTCGTCATGCTGAACTTGTTTCAGTATCTGTATTTGGGGAGGAAGTATAGATCCTGAAACAAGTTCAGGATGACGGGGGTGGTAGCAGGATGACGGGGTTGGCAGTTATATGACGTTGCTTATAGCAGGATGACGGGGCTGTAGCAGTCAGAGGGGCTTGTATCAGTATCTATATTGGTGGCTCTCAAACCACCAATTCTTATCCTTATCCCTCTGTAATTGAAAAATTTTCGCTTAATGCACTTTTTAAATGCTGTAAATAAACATCATCAATATTATCGCTGATTAGACGTGCTAGCTCGCTGCCTATTGGCGTAAATTTATAAAACTTCAGTACACAAGATGATTTTTTTGCGGTAAGCGTTAATGGCTTACCGTTAAAGTTAAAATGGAACGACTCTGACTTGTTCATTGGGCTAGATTCTGTCTCTTGAATAAAGACCAGGTGATTATCGGCTAGAATTAATAAATCAGCATAGCTCAATGAAAATTGGTTGAAGGGTATATTCTGTTCTCTATTTTTATTAAAAAAGTTTAATAAGCCGGGTGTCTGATAGGCTCCTGAAATAATACGTATATTTCTTTTTGTTTGTTCTGTCACCGCTAAACTACAGGCCTTTGCTAACAATTTCGCTTCCGTGATACTCATGGCACGAAAAACCTTGAGGGTTTTAGTGGAAAATGAACCGGGTTGTGATATTTCCCCTGCTAGTATTTTTGCCCACAAATTTTGCATGGTGGTATTACTGACATCTTCGGCGAGTTCGGTAAAGGTACTAAACCAATCAGCATCTGCTTTATGGGTAAACTCGGTAGCAGAGCAGTAATTTACTGACTTTTTTATAATAGCTTCAAGATTCTCTTGTTTTCGTAATGCGGCAATCCGTGCTCTTTTTTGGGTTCTTTCTTCTAATGGCATCTGTTTTTCTGAAGAAATTAAGCCACCATCAAGTACAAAGTTTTTAGCCAAGGCAAGCAGTTGCATTTGGGAAGAAACACCGGCATTTTTTTTATTGCCGCTATTTTTAGCCGTAGATTCTGTTGTTTTTATTACTTCAGTGTTAACCGGTTCCTCAGCAATAACCAGCGGTGCAGTTGAGGGTTCGTTGATGTCTTTCATAAAAATTACCGTAACTAATATATTATTTTCATTACTATTTTTTCTAAGCATACGCTGGAAAATTAAAATCAGCAATATTCTCTTTATTCATCTAAACTTAACATAAATTAAGGAAGCAATTGAAATTATGAATATAATTGTAATTCTAGGTTGAATATTATTTAACTGACTCTTATTATGTAGTTTATTGGAAACATGATTCATAATAAAATTTGATGTGATAAAAAAACCTTAATCAGTAGTATTTTTCTGGTTAAATGAGGACGATATGCAGGCTTCTGAAAATAATAATGACGACTTTTTATTTATTGATGATAGTGATGAAGATGAAATTCTAAATGATGGCAGTGCTGAAACGTGGAAGGTTCTGATTGTTGATGACGATCCCGAAATTCACTCTGTTACTCAGTTAGCACTCTCAGATCTCGTCGTCTTAGGTAAAAATCTAGAGTATATACATGCTTACTCTGGGCGTGACGCATGTCTGCTTATTGAAGAGCACGAGGACATCGTTTTGGTATTACTCGATGTTGTTATGGAAACGGATGATGCGGGCTTAAATGTTGTAAAACATATTCGAGAAACTTTATCTCGTCAAGATATACGTATTGTTTTGAGAACCGGTCAACCAGGCTATGCTCCTGAAGAAAGTGTTATCAAAGATTATGATATCAATGACTATAAAACCAAAACAGAGTTAACTCGTCGCAAGTTAGTGACTACCGTTTATGCCGCTATTCGTTCATATCAACAAATTCATTCGGTTAATCAAAACCGCTTGGGCCTCGAAAAAATAATTAGTGCTACTGCTGACTTACTTGAACTGCACAGTATTCATGAATATGCAGAAGGTGTGTTGTCGCAATTAATTAAGTTGAGTAAGAGCCATTGCAGTGTTTTTTGTGCGCGTGGGCAAGGTATTATTGAGGGTTCTGACGATTTAAGCTTACATATCTTAGGTCAAATCGGTCATGACGCCGAACTGATTAATCAAAAAATTTCCTGCTTCGACAGAGATTCAGCACAAGATCGCATGAGTAGCTGTTTCACTCAAAAACAAAATAATTATGGTAGTGACTTTGCGGTATTGTATTTAGCAAGCGGTGGTTATCGCGCGGTTATTTATCTTGAAGTTGAGCAAGAATTAACTGATATTCAAATACAGTTAATCGAAGTGTTTTTAGCCAATGTTGCCATCGGTTATGAAAATGTTCACCTTTTTCAAAAACTACGTAATGCTGCCTATCGTGATTGGCTGACTGAGCTGCCAAATCGTTTAGAGTTTGTTAATTTACTCGACAAATTTAGTCAATCAGAAGAACCCAATCTTGTTGCCGCTTTAATAGATATAAATCACTTTAGTGATATTAATGATGGCTTAGGACAAGATTTAGGTAATAAGCTGTTGCTCGCTGTTACAGAGCGCATGAAAGAATTAGGAAAACATTGTCAGCTTGCTCGAATGGGTGCCGATGTTTTTGGTGTTATTGGTCCGGCTGAAAGTGTAAACCCTGATAAATTAATGTCATTATTTCATCGTTCGTTTACCGCGGGAGAACAACTATTACCTGTCACGGCATGTTTTGGGCTGTGCTCAAAAAGTAGTGCCGGTTCACAAGGGGTAAAGGTTCTTAATCAAATAAATATCGCCTTGAATTTAGCCAAAAAAAGTAATCACGAAAATTTTGTTTATTACAAAAAAGAAATGGAAGATGAAACACTTTGGCGTTTAGGTATGATCAGGCAATTACGTACTGATTTTGCAGATAATCGTTTAGAGCTTTGGTATCAGCCTCAGCTTAGCTTAATTACCGGCAAGGTTATTGGCGCTGAAGCATTATTGCGCTGGCGAACCGCCGAAGGAAAATTTATTTCACCGGCTGTGTTTATTCCTCTAGCAGAATATTCAGGGTTGATTGTAGAAATTGGTGATTGGGTTATTAACCAAGCCTGTAAACAAATAAAGGTATTAGAGCAACAGAAATTCGATCATGTTGGTATCTCTGTTAATGTTTCTATCCCACAATTTAAACGTGATAACTTCGTTGACAGTATCATTCAAGCGACGATTAATCATGATGTTAAACCAAGTAAGCTCGAATTAGAGATCACTGAAAATATTTTAATGGATGAACCACAAGTTGTTATTGATGCATTAGTTAAGTTGAAAGCTGAAGGTATCAGTATTGCGCTTGATGACTTTGGTACGGGCTATTCATCAATGAGTTATTTACAACAACTACCGCTTGACCGTTTAAAGGTCGACCGTTCATTTATTACGGGTATTGCAGAGCCAGGGCAGTCATTGATTGCAGATACGATTATTAACCTCGGTAAGCAAATGAACTTAAAAGTTATTGCTGAAGGTATCGAAGAGGAAGAACAACAAGCGCATTTAATCGCTCAAGGGTGTGACGAAGTACAAGGTTTCTTTTATGCTAAACCTATGCCTGCTGATGAGTTTTTAACCTTCTTACGTAACAATAAGTAATAAATACTGATTGTTGCTAGCTTGAATAAATTAAAGCCGAGATATAATGTCTCGGCTTTTTTATCGGCTAATATAGTTAAGATGTTTCTTGGTATCTAAACTCGACGCCTTCCCTTGGTTGGCATGGAATAAAGTGCGATAAAATCAAAGAACAACAAGCAAAGCCAGCACCAATATAAAAGACCCATGACGGGTTATAAATCCACACTAAACCAAGCAACGCCGGAATAACCACAGCGGCAATGTGATTAATTGAAAAACTAACGCCAGCACTTGATGCTAAATCTTCAGGCTTGGCTATTTTTTGAAAGTAGGTTTTAATCGCAATAGCTAAAGCAAAAAATAAATGATCTATCACATATAAGCTTGCTGCGATCGTCGAGTTTTCGACAAAGCCATAGGCAATAAAGATAGTAATTAAACCGATATATTCAAATTTAAGCACCCGACGTTCACCAATAATGCCAATCAATTTGCCTATTTTTGCTGCGAATAACCAATTAAAAACATAGTTTATTAAGAATAATGCACTGATATCAGCAACGCTATAACCAAATTTTTCTACCATTAAAAAACCCGCGAATACGGTAAATATTTGGCGGCGCGCACCACTAAAGAAAGTCAAAGCGTAGAACAACCAATAACGTTTACGTAGTATCAGGCTTTTTTCTTGTTCGACCTTAACGGGAAACTCTTTAAAAGAAAGTGCCAAACAAATAGTGAGTACTAGGCCGAGTGCACCAAATAAGGCATAAGTACTTTGATAAGACCACGAGAACTTTTCCATCATCAACCAAATACTGCTAAAAGCGAGTAGTGATGCCGCTGATTTTACCGATAATAGACGCCCTAAAAAATGGGCTGTTTTATCTTTATCAATCCATTGCATGGTTAACGATTGGTTCACGGTTTCAAAATAATGAAAGCCAATAGACATGATAACAGTGGTCAGATACAAACCTAAAACAGAAGGAAAAAATCCGGTCATTATTACCCCAATAGCGGTAACGGCTAATGAAATAATGGCTAATTTTTGTTCTTTAATAAACAGTAGTACATAAATAACGGTAAAGGCTAGAAATCCAGGTATTTCACGGAGACTTTGTAAAATGCCAATTTCTTTACCGGTAAAACTGGCTTTTTCGATAACAAAATTATTGAGTAAAACCATCCAAACGCTAAATATTAGCGGCATAATAAATGCCATGGCGAGCAATAAATTCTCTGGTTTGTTGAAGCGTTCTTTAATTGACATTATTTTCCAATATTTGAGGCTGTAAATGCAGTCTTAATTGAAACAAATTATTACAGTTCAGCAGTATGTGATTAAAATTTAAAGCTATATATTGTTACGCGGGCTATTTTACCTTTATTTGTTAGATAAAAGTAATGGCATCAACAGGGATTAATTTTTATGGAGCGTAATAAGTGATCAAAATCGATAACATCAGTCGAATTTATGGTGAAGGTGAAACTCAAGTCATAGCCTTAAATAATGTTTCTTTAACCATTGAAAACAATGAATTCGTTGCGATAATGGGCACTTCGGGCTCAGGAAAATCAACCTTAATGAGTATCTTAGGTTGTCTCGATACACCGACTTCTGGTGAATACTTATTATCTGGTGAGTCAATAAAAAATATTGATGACGAAAGCCTTTCTAAGATCCGCAATCGTAAAATAGGTTTTATCTTTCAAACCTTTCATTTACTACCTCGTTTAACTGCCCTTGATAATGTTATTTTACCACTACGTTACAGTAATGCCGATCAAGAAGACGCCAAAAAACGTGGTATGGAAATGCTTGATAAAGTAGGTTTATCTTCGCGTTGGCACCATAAACCCTTTGAAATGTCTGGTGGGCAACGTCAACGTGTTGCTATTGCTCGGGCGCTAGTAAATCGTCCAGAAGTGATTTTTGCAGATGAACCGACCGGTAACCTAGATTCTAAAACCTCTTATGAAATTATGGATTTACTCTGTGAGTTACATAATCAAGGACAAACTATTGTTATGGTGACTCACGAAGAAGATATTGCTGCGTATGCTGACAGAATGATCCGCATGAAAGACGGTAATATCATTGAGGACCGATTATGTATCAAAAACTAATATTATCAATCGCTATACTTGCTTTTAGCGGCTTCTCCTTAGCCGAAGGTCAAACTCCCTTGATTTTATCCGGTCAAATTAAAGCCAGCGACAATCAAACGTTTTACTCACCTAAAACAGATAGTTGGAATGTTCAAGTGCAATGGTTACTACCAGAGGGTGATATAGCTGAAGAAGGCGATCTAGTTGTCGTCTTTGACAGTGGCTCAATTCAAAGTCAAATAGAACAAGAAAAAGTAAGTTTGATTGCCGCGAATGAAGAGTTATTTCGTTTGACTAGTAGCGCTAAGCAATCACTTTTAGAAGCGACTTACGGACAAAAGAGAACGGCTTTATTACTTGATAAAGCACGAATTGATGCCGGTATTGCTGTTGTTCATTTAAGTGAATATGATTATCAGAAAAACCAACTTCAGCTTGAAAAAGCGGTTGTTGCTAATGCGAAATCACTCGAAAATTTAAAGCAAGTCAAGGTCGCTAATCAGGTTGCCGTGACTAAGCAAAAAATTACGATTGTAAAGCATCAGGATAAATTGCAATACAATGAGTACAAACTCAAGCAGATGAGTGGCTATGCTGAGCGAAGTGGTCCGGTACTTTATGGGATCCATCCTTGGAGTGGTGAAAAAGTATTTGTCGGTATGACGGCGCAACCTTCTTGGGAAATTGCAAAAATTCCTTCGGTAAATGGCTTATATATTGAAGCTTGGGTACATGAAGTTGACTATAAAAATATGCGTGTGGATAGCGTTGTCGATTTTAAGCTAGATGCTTTTCCACAATATAACCTTGTGGCTACATTAACCGAAATATCGAGCCAACCCGAAGAACGTAAAGAATGGGGCAACGATGTTTATTATCGCGCTGTGTTTTCTTTTACGCTTGATGAAGCCTTAACGTTATTACCGGGCATGAGCGCTCAATTAGAATTTACAGGAGTAAGCCCAAGTGAATAAATATTTTGCAATCATGTTGTTAGTATTGCTTTGTGCTTGTGAAAAAGCACCTAGCGAAACCGTGAAGTTAGAACAAGTGCGTCTAATTGTTACCGCTAGTGGAGAATTAGAGTCAAAACAAACGGCAATGATAGCACCACCGTCAGTTTCTGGTATGTGGCAGTATCAAATTAAGCAGCTAACACCGGAGAATACCCGTGTAAAAAAAGGCGAAGTGATCGTTGCCTTTGACAGTAAAAAGGTGGTGGATAGGTTGGTTGATAAACAAGCTGACTTAGACCGGGCGCAAAAAGAATTAGAAAATAAGAAAATTAAGGAAGAAGAATCAGAGCAAGAACTTATTCTCAGTATTGCTGAAAAGAAAATGGAATATGAAAAAGCGGAGCGTAAAGCCGATATTATTGATAACAGTCGCGCTGAAAATGATCGTAAAAAGTCTGTGATTGATTTTACTATTGCCGAAAATGATTTGTTTCTTGCGAAAGAGCGACTGACTTTTCATAAAAACAATAAAGCACTTAATTTAAAGTTAGCTAAAGGAAAAGTAAACCGCTTAACCGCAGAGGTAAATGATTTTAAAAGTGACATTGAGCGTTTGAAAGTTAAAGCACCGATTGATGGTATGGTTATCTACCGAGCTAATTGGCAAGGAGAAAAGCCAGCGGTGGGTGAGAGTATTCAATTTGGCCAACCGGTTGTTGAGCTTGCTGTTATTGAACAGATGCAATTAAAAGCACAAATTGCTGAACCTGACAGTGGTAAAATCAAACTTAATCAAAAAGTTAAAATTATGATTGATGGTACTCAAGAAATTGTTTTACAAGGTAGTATTGTTGAACTAGGACGTGTTTTTCGTGATAAGTCATCACAAGATAAACGTCGTGTTTTCGATGCAATCATTGCTTTTGAACAACCTAAAGATACGGTGATACGTCCAGGCATGACTGCGCGTATTGAGGTTGTTACCGCCATGATTGATAACGCGTTAACTTTGCCATCGCAGGCGGTTAAGTTAGAAAATGGCCAAGGGAGTGTTCGAATCACCGGTCTTTTTTCGGATCATGAAGAAACCATTGAGGTTGCTCATATAGTCGGAGATAAAGTGCTCATTAAAAGTGGCCTATCACAAGGAGATATAGTGGCTTTATGAAATATTCACAACAATCAATAATGAAAAAATCTTTTATCGTTAGTTTATTATCTATTGCAATAACCGCTTGTTCTGGGCAAGAAAACGATCCTTTGTTATATGAGGTGACCAAACAAGACTTTATCGTTAATGTCCCGGCAAAAGGCGAACTGTTTGCAGCAAAAGCCACGGTAATAAATGCGCCAATGAGTCGACAAGGACCACAAAACATTTCATGGTTAGCACCAGAATTTTCACACGTTAAAAAAGGTGATGTTATTGCCCGCTTTGACGGTGAAGCGATGGAAATTCAAAGTAAAGATAGACAAAGTGAATTGTCGATCACCGAACAAGAAATTATTGAAAAAACTGGCATGCTTACTCAAGCACTTAACTCAATTAACAAAGATATTGGCGTGGTAGGTCAAGAGAAAAATTTTGCAGAAAATTTTTCAATCAATGATGATCAAATACGTTCGAAATTAGACATCCTTGATTCATTACAAAACACCCAGTACTTAGGGTCTAAAGAAGAATATCTTTATTGGAAAAATGATAGTTTTAGTAGCAGTTCAGCGGGAGATATGGGCTTGCTGGAAATGAAGCAAGCGCAAAGCAAAAGTAAATTAAAACAGTTAAGTGAAGGCCTAGCAAAACTTGAAGTTAAAGCACCGCACGATGGCTTACTTGCTTATAAAGCTAATTGGCGTGGAGAAAAACCACGTGAAGGCCAGTCATTATGGCCGGGGCAAAAAATTGCCGAGTTACCTGATATCAGTAACATGAAAGTTAAGTTATTCGTTTTAGAAAGTGAGGCGGTAAATTTAGCCGTAGATAAATCGGTAATCTTCTTTTTAAATGCTTATGCGGATAAACCGTTTAAAGGAAAAGTTGAGACAGTTGCCCCGTTTCCTACCTCGATAAAGCGTGGTGATCCACAAAAATATTTTGAAATTATTGTTATTTTAGCCGAGCAAAATAGTGAGCTATTTGTACCCGGAAGAAAGTTAGAAGCTAATATTGAAATTATCGCCACCCGCCAAAAAATTATTATTCCGTTGCAAAGTGTTTTTGTCGAAGCAAAGCAGACGTTTGTCTACTTGTATAAAAATGGCGACTACACTTCATTACCCGTTACCTTAGGGCAGGCGAGTTTAAGCCATGTTGAAGTTTTATCAGGGCTTAAAGTAGGTCAGAAAATAGCATTAACCGACAAGGAGCATAGTTAATGAAATATTTAGCGATTTTTTTGGATACTTTTTCCGAGCTTGCTCAACATAAGTTACGCACGTTGTTAACTTTACTCGGCATGATTTTTGGCGTTGGTGCGGTTATCGCGATGCTTAATATTGGTGAAGGTGCGGAAGCTGAAGCGATGAAAATGATCGACTCGATGGGCTTACATAATTTAATCATTGAAGGGAAAGTTTTTGAAGAAAAAGAACTACAAGAACAACGTAAACACTCTCCGGGTTTAAGTATCAGAGACGGTGAGATTAGTGCGCGTTCATTACCTTTTGTTACTGCCTTTAGCGCGCAAAAACTTATCGATACTTACAGTATTTTCAGTGGTGAAGGGAAAAGTGATGGTGAAGCAACAGGGGTGAGTGCTAGCTTTTTTGCATTGTCTAAATTCCATGTAGCACAAGGGCGTTTACTCAACGACAGTGACGATAAAAACTTTTCTCAGGTGGCACTGCTTGGTTCATCAACCGCAAAACAGCTCTTTCCAAAAGGCAATGCCATCGGTCAAAATATTAAAATTAATCACCTGTGGTTTAAGGTGGTTGGCGTATTACAAGCGCCATTTTTAAAGAAACAAGAGTTTCAAGGCATAAAGCTCGGTGGTGACCAACGTCAGGTGTTTATTCCATTAAAAACCGCAATACATAAATTTGCTAGTAAAAAGCTAGCGAGTGAAGTCACCAGTATTAAACTTAAGCTTGATGAGAGTGTTGATCCTATTAGTGCAGCGCAAGCCGTGAGTCATTTGCTTAATCGTCGTCATAATGAAGTCGATGATTATAACTTAGTTATTCCTGCCGCATTATTGGCCCAGCAAAAACAAACACAGCAAATATTTAATATTGTCATGTCATGTGTTGCCGGTATTTCTTTATTAGTGGGCGGAATTGGTATTATGAATATAATGCTTGCTACTGTATTAGAGCGCACCAAAGAAATTGGCTTGTTGCGTGCGGTTGGTGCAACACAAAAAGATATTCGCTTACAGTTTATTGCTGAGAGTTTTACTATTTCAATTATGGGTGGCATCTTGGGGGTGTTTTTTGGGATTATGCTCTCAGAGCTTATCGCACTTTATTCTGAATGGGCGGTGTCATGGTCAACAAGTGCCATTATCTTGTCTTTTAGTATTTGTGCTTTAGTCGGTTTAACCTTTGGTGTTTATCCAGCCATTAAAGCGTCCAAGCTTGACCCTATTGATGCCTTACAAAGTGACTAGTTAAGATAACCTATTCCCCCGTTATTATAGCTTAAAGCGTCATTAGTATTTGATGACGCTTTGCTCTTTATTTTTATCTGAAGATTATCGCCGCTTTTTAGTCGAGAGTGCTAGCGGCGAATGTTAAATTTATTTTATCGATTTATTTATCTAGCACGGGCTTTTAGGATTAATCTTAGTCTCTTGTGTCTATCGTCTTTTAGGCCCTATTAATCGGCTTATACCGCGAGCCATTCTTTCTGTCTTAGTTAAAAAACCATAGATTAATACACCTAATTAAAACACCTGTTTAAAAAATTTGCATTTATTTTTCTTTCAAGGCACACTCAATCGTCTATTATTATAAAAACTGATCAGTTAAATTATCATTTAATTGAGTTCAGACCCTATTTTTATCCCACTAAACGAGGAAACTAGGCATGTTATTTCAAGGTCAAAACCTTTCTGCCGAATTACTGAATGACGGCATTGTTGAATTTAAATTCGATGCACAAGGCTCAGTGAATAAGTTTGATCAGCAAACTTTTAAAGAATATATCGAAGTGGTTGCTGCTATTAACAATTGTGCAGATGCTAAAGGCGTACTTGTAACGTCTGGAAAATCTAACTTTATTGTTGGTGCAGACATCACTGAATTTTTAACAATGTTTAAACTTCCTGAAGCGGAACTTATCCCTTGGATAAAAGGCGGCTCAGACGTTTTTGATTCATTTGAAGACATTAAGCTACCAACAATTGTTGCACTTAATGGTTTTGCTTTAGGTGGCGGTTGTGAAATGAGCTTAGCTTGTGACTACCGTATTGCTGATACAACATGTTCGATAGGTTTACCTGAAGTTAAATTAGGCCTTATTCCTGGTTTCGGTGGCACAGTGCGCTTACCAAGAATTATTGGCGCTGATAATGCTGTTGAGTGGATGTCTACGGGTAAAGCGTTTAAGCCTGAACAAGCAATGGCTGTTGGTTTACTTGACGCGGTTGTTGCGCCAGAGCATTTACGCGAAGCCGCTATTAACATGCTTAAACAAGCAATGTCTGGTAAGTTAAATTGGCAAGCTAAACGTCAACAGAAACTTGAAGCGTTAAAGCTTAGCCCTGTTGAATCAATTATGACCTTTAATACCTGTAAAGGTATGATTGCCGCTAAAGCGGGTAAACATTACCCTGCACCTATGATGATGGTAAAAACTATCGAAGCTGCTGCTTTACTCGGTAGAACAGAAGCCATGCTTATTGAGAATACAAACTTTGCTAAGCTTGCTAAAACTGATGCGGCTACGGCGCAAATTGGTTTGTTTATGGCAGATCAAGTCGTTAAAGGCAAAGCAAAAAAAGCCGCTAAAATGGCGACTAAACAAGTGAATAAAGCCGCTGTGTTAGGCGCTGGTATTATGGGCGGTGGTATTGCTTATCAGTCTGCTTATAAAGGCACGCCAATCATTATGAAAGACATTAATGATGCAGCACTTGATTTAGGCTTAAATACTGCTGCTGGCATTTTAACCAAGCAAGTTGAACGCGGTCGTATGAATATTAAGACTATGGCTGGCGTGTTAAATAACATCACACCAACCCTTAGCTACGATAGTGTTAAAGATGTTGATATCGTGGTTGAAGCGGTAGTCGAAAACCCTAAAGTAAAAGGTATGGTCCTTGCTGAAGTAGAAAGCTTTCTTTCTGAAGATGCCATTTTAACCTCTAACACCTCAACGATTTCTATCGATTTGTTAGCGCAAAGTGTAAAACGTCCAGAAAACTTCTGTGGTATGCATTTCTTTAACCCGGTAAACAAAATGCCATTGGTTGAAGTTATTCGTGGTAAAGCAACTTCTGAAGAAACCGTTGCGGCTGTTGTTGCTTACGCGGCTAAAATGGGTAAATCACCGATTGTTGTTAACGATTGTCCTGGCTTTTATATTAACCGTGTTTTATTCCCATACTTTGCTGGCTTTAGCCAATTAATGCTTGAAGGTGTTGATTTTGCTGCTGTTGATAAAATCATGGAAAAACAATTTGGTTGGCCAATGGGCCCAGCA
The DNA here is from genome assembly GCF_014077405.1 of Colwellia sp. BRX10-9. Lineage (NCBI taxonomy): Bacteria > Pseudomonadati > Pseudomonadota > Gammaproteobacteria > Alteromonadales > Colwelliaceae > Colwellia > Colwellia sp. BRX10-9. Next base: position 121,210 of record NZ_JACGVV010000005.1, read on the forward strand.
TACTTACTTGATGTGGTGGGTGTTGATACCGCTGATCATTGTACGGGTGTTATGTCATCTGGCTTCCCAACGCGTATGGCAAAAATTGATAATGACCCAGTAAGCACTCTATACAGTAATAAACGTCTTGGTCAGAAAAATGGCAAAGGCTTTTATGATTACGGTCAAGACAAGCGTGGTCGTCCAACAAAAGTAGCTTCAGCTGATGCTTACGCATTGTTTGAAAGTACCTGTGCAGACAAAAAAGAATTTAGTAGTGAAGACATTATTGCTCGCTTAATGATCCCTATGGTCAATGAAGTGGTGCGTTGTTTAGAAGAAGGTGTTGTTGATACTGCCGCTGAAGCTGATATGGGCTTAATTTACGGTATTGGTTTTCCACCGTTTAGAGGTGGTGCAATTCGTTATTTAGAAACGTTAGGTTTAACTAACTTTATTGCCATGGCTGATAAGTATGCGCATTTAGGTGAAATTTATCAGGTAACTGATGGATTACGCGAAATGGCTAAATCAGGTAAATCTTATTTCAACACCGACGTAAAAACAGCATAAGCTAAGGAGAAGAACATGAAAGAAGTAGTCATTGTAGATTGTATTCGTACACCAATGGGACGCTCTAGAGCTGGCGTTTTTCGTAACGTTCGTGCTGAAGGTTTATCAGCGCATTTAATGCAGCAACTATTAGTGCGTAACCCTAATTTAGATCCTTCATTAATTGAAGACATTATCTGGGGCAACGTTAAGCAAACTAAAGAGCAAGGTTTTAACATTGCGCGTAATGCACAGTTGTTAACAGACATTCCAAAAACAGTTGGCGCGGTAACAGTTAACCGTTTATGTGGTTCATCAATGCAAGCTTTGCATGATGCAACAACTAACATCATGTGTGGCCAAGGTGATGTATTCATCGTTGGTGGTGTTGAGCACATGGGACATGTTCCTATGATGTATGATGTAGACTTTGATCCGGCCTTGAGTAAGTATATTTCTCGTGCGGCTGGCAATATGGGTTTAACCGCTGAGTTACTCGGTAAGCAGTTCGGTATTACCCGTGAACAACAAGACGCTTTTGCGGCACGTTCACACAGAAAAGCTTATGAAGCACAACTTGCTGGTCGTTGGGACAATGAAATTGTTGCCACTCAAGGACACGATGCAATGGGCGCGTTAACCTTAGTTGAACATGATGAAGTTATTCGTCCTGAAACAACGATTGAAACGCTTGCCGGTTTACGCCCAGTGTTTGATCCAGTTAACGGTACAGTAACAGCCGGTACTTCTTCAGCGTTGTCTGATGGTGCATCAGCAATGTTAGTGATGTCAGCTGATCGTGCAAAAGAGCTTGGTTTAACCCCTCGTGCGCGTATTCGTGGTATGGCAGTTGCAGGTTGTGATCCGTCTACTATGGGCTTTGGTCCTGTTCCAGCCACGAAAAAAGCATTGAAACGTGCAGGTTTATCTTTAGCTGATATCGAACTAGCTGAATTTAACGAAGCCTTTGCGGCGCAAGCCTTATCGTGTGTTAAATCTCTAGGCTTAGAAGACCGTGCTGAAGATATGATTAACTTAAACGGTGGCGCTATCGCCTTAGGTCATCCATTAGGGTGTTCTGGCTCGCGTATCACGGGTACTTTATTGAACCTAATGGAAGGTCAAGACGTTAGCATAGGTTTAGCGACTATGTGTATCGGTTTAGGACAAGGTATTGCAACGGTAATTGAACGCGTTTAATTGTAAAATTTAACGGCATATTATCAAGATAAAAAAACTCACTTCGGTGAGTTTTTTTATCGCTGTTTTAAGAGGACCTCGACAAAATCGCACTTTATCTGTGCTAATTACTCAGTGCATAAATTAATTGATTATAAAGGGAATATACAGAAAATGATGGGGACAATTGCTTACAATATTAACGAATCAACGCGACCATACTTGGTCAGAAACGATTAAAGTTGAGTTAGATATCTCAACGTATAGTCGTTGTTATTGGTTTTATGATGATCAACCCATTAAAATTATGCCTTTAGCTAAGGTATTAGCATATAAAAATTATCAGATAAATCAACAGAATATACTCAGGTTTATTCGAGCAAGAACAAGCTATTTAAAAATACCCTTTCAGGAAAAGACATAAGCTTGGTGACTGCTAATGTAGAACATTAACCGTTAGGTATTTTGAAGCTGATAGTAAGCGACGGTACATTCAAATAATGGGTCAACATGAAGATATGTTTTAAGATATGACATACCTATTTTTTTCATTACACCTATTGAAGCTAGATTATTTTCGTCGGCAATAGCGCTAAATTTATCGTATTCAGGATTCACGGCTAAAGCATTTTTAATATGTTGAGCCGCTTCACTGGCAAAACCTTTGCCCCATGATGTTTGAAAAAATCGCCAACCGAGCTCTAGGTTATTAAACTCAGGTAAGGCAGAGAAAAAATTCATCGGCCGCACAAGCACCCAGCCAATATATTGATCAGTTTCAGTGATATTAACTTGCCACAATCCCCAACCTTTAGTTGGACTTAGGTATTTTTGCATACGAGGCAATAACACATTTGTAATGGTCTCGCGAGACGACGGATTACCATCACTGATAAAACGCATCACTTCTGGGTCTTGGTCAAGTTGATAAAATAACTCTGCATCGTCAGCAGACATTAATTTGTAGCTTAGTCGTGCAGAGTTATTGATTTTCATTTTTAAGCTAATGAATCTTGGAGAGGTGGAACAACTTGTTTTTTACGACTCAATACGCCGTCTAACCATACTTTACCGTCAACAAGTGGTTTGCCATAAGCTTTTTCTGTTAAATCAGCATTGTCGCTAATAACTAACATTTCAGAGCCTTCTTTCATAATGTCTGTCAGTAATAATAAAACCGTGTGTCGGTTACCTTCGGCTTTTAATTTTGCAATGTCAGCAAATAATTCAAGCTTCATATCATCAAAGATGGCGAGGTCAAGTACTTCCAACTGACCGATACCTACTAAGTTGCCATGCATGTTAAAGTCTTTAAAATCACGTAAGACTAGGTCACGTATAGGTGTACCTAATACAGCAGATTTTACCTCAAACATTTCCATACCCAAGGCTTTTGCGTCGCTAATGCCTGCAATTTCAGCTAATGCTTCAACACATTTGATATCAGCAGTGGTACAGGTGGGTGATTTAAAAATAACCGTATCAGACAAAATAGCGCACATCATTGCACCAGCAATATTTTTTGGAATTTCTACATCATAGAAATCGTACATCATTTTAATGATGGTATTGGTACAGCCTACAGGACGAACCCAAATTTCTAATGGGGTAGAGGTAGTAATATCGCCTAATTTATGATGATCAATAATACCTAATATTGTTGCTTCATCGATATCATCGGGTCCTTGAATACGGTCGGAATGGTCAACAATATAGATACCTTCGCCAGCAAAACTTGTTTTTAATTCAGGTTGCTCAAAACCAAACTTGTCTAAAATAAATAAAGTTTCTGGTGAAAGCTCCCCTAAACGGGCTGGGACGGTTTCTTCACCTAGCGTGGTTTTTAAATAGGAAAGGGCGATAGCTGAACAGATTGAATCTGAATCAGGTGTTTTGTGTCCAACAGCGTAATTAGGCATAAGTTTCTCGTATTAGCGTTTATATTGAGGCTATATTTTAAATTGGCGATATTTTAGCAAACAAACCATGGCGGTGAAAAGTTAAAGCTCACATTATCGGCACTAAATCATATCAATAGCACTAAGGCGCTTATTACTCTGCGATAACCGACTTAGTAGAATTGCGTTAATAAACCAACGCCAACAAATGTCACCACTAAAACAATAATAGGCAGTTTGACTATCCGTAATAAATAAAAACCAATAAGCACAGAAAATAAGTCAAATAGTGAACTAACAGCACTAGTAAAAATAGGGTGATAAAGCGCAGAAAATAATAGACCAACCACAGCGGCATTTACCGCCATAATCGCACCGGCGACTTTGGGCTTTGTTGCTAATGATTGCCAAGTACTTTCAAAGGTGAGTACCAATAAAAATCCAGGTAAAAATATTGCTAAGGTTGCGACTGTCGCTCCTATTAAAGGGGCTTGTGGAAATAGCTCTGCACCCAGAAAAGTCGCTAGGGTAAACATTGGGCCAGGAACTGCTTGCGCTGCGGCATAACCGGTAAGAAAAACATCGTTCGATAACGCTTCACCAATTGTTTGTTGTAATAGTGGCAAGACAACGTGTCCGCCACCAAAGACCATACTGCCCGCTTGAAAAAACTGATTGAATAAGACCATGATATCGGCTGTGTTAATCGGTGCTCCAACTACGGTTGCTAGTGGTAAAGCAAAGAGGATGATTAAGAACAACATCAATGGCAGTATTTTAAACTGTCTTGAGGTTAGAGCTGAAGGTTGGGTGACTTCAGTGGTAACTGATTTTAACGATGGATTAACAAAAAAACCAAAGCTTGCTGCGATAGTCAGTATGAAAATTTGCATCGTTAAACTCGGTAAAGTGATTAAAGCAATCGCTGTTATAACCGCAATAAGTCTGTGGGTGTAATTATTACAGAAACTTTTAAACATAGTTAAACAAGCGTCAGCCACTACAACCACAGCCAGTAATTTCAAACCACTTATAACATGAAAAACCCAAGGTTGTTCAGCACCGCTAATATTAGTGGCGAGTAAATAGATAAGAATAAATGACGGTAAGGTAAAACCGATAAATGCGGCAATGCCGCCAGGCAGTCCAGCTTGTCTCAATCCAATAGCAAAACCTAATTGACTAGAGCCAGGACCCGGTAAAAATTGGCTTAACGAGATTAAATTTGCATAACTTGTTTGATCTAACCACTTTAGTTTATCGACAAATGTTTTTTGGAAATAGCCAATATGTGCGGCAGGTCCACCAAAACTGATACAACCTAAAAAAAGAAAACGCCAAAATACTTCAAATAGTTTTTTCATAAAAATGTCGTTAAAATCCAGTCAATTATATTAACTATTATATCGTAAAACTATGAAGGGAATATTAAATTTAACGGTAAAAAAGCTCAATGAATGGAGCTTTTTTACCGACATAAGAAAAATGTTAGTGACATGTAATAAGCTAAACAGGCTTCATCTTGGTTTTTAGAAACCTGTTAATTGGACTTATACACGTTGATACATGCTAATTTTCGATTATTTGTAATAAGCTAAACAGGCTTCTACTTCATTTTTCGAGCCCTGTTAATTGGACTTCGACATGTTGATGCATGCTAATTTTTGATTATTTGTAATAAGCTAAACAGGCTTCATCTTTGTTTTTAGAAACCTGTTAATTGGACTTATACACGTTGATACATGCTAATTTTCGATTATTTGTAATAAGCTAGACACGCTTCTACTTCATTTTTCGAGCCCATAATTACTTCGACACGCTGATGAATGCTGTTCGGCTCCATATCCATAATGCGTCCTTCACTGGTCATTGCCAGTCCACCCGCTTGTTCAATGAGAAAACTCATTGGATTCGCTTCATACATTAAGCGTAGCTTGTGTGGTTGTTGCGGGTTTTTACTATCTTGTGGATAAGTAAAAATACCACCACGTGTTAATACACGATGAATGTCACCAACCATAGCGGCAATCCAACGCATATTGAAATTTTTGCCACGAGGGCCGGTATCACCTGCAAGTAAATCACTGATGTAATTCTGCATAGGCGCTTGCCAAAAACGTTGATTTGACATGTTAACAGCAAATTCTTGTGTGTCCGCAGGCACTTGAACATTACGTTCAACTAATAAAAAACCACCATGAGTACGGTCAAGTACATAAAAATGGGTACCGCTACCCGTAGTCATTACCAACATAGTTGACGGACCATATAAGACATAACCCGCACAAAGTTGTTTGTTACCCGCTTGCTTAAACATGTCTGGATCACTAGCATCCATATCACTTGGTGCTTGATGAATAGAGAAAATTGTGCCAATTAATGAGTTGATTTCGATATTAGAGCTGCCATCAAGTGGATCGAAAGAAACCAGATACTTGCCATTTTTTTCACCTGCAACAGAGCTATCTTCTTCTTCAGAAGAAATCGCTTTAACAAAGCCAGACTCTAATAAAATATCTTTAAGTAATTCATTTGCAACAACATCTAATTCTTTCTGAACTTCACCTTGAATATTTTCATCCAAAGTTGAACCCATCAAATCACTTAAGTGACCTTGGCTAACACGAAATGAAATTTCTTTAGTTGCCGCTAAAATCGTTTTGATCAGCGAAATTAAATCGAGTGGAACATTATCTTGACGTAAAGCTGGTGCTAGTCGTTGCATCGGGTTACCTAATTGATTTAGAGTAAGACTCTTAAAAATTGAGTCATAAAATTGTTGGTTATTTAATGTCGTAAAATAATAATAGCAGCTACATATTACATTATTTTACGATTAGAGGTGACGATGAAAGCTATCACCTCACCTGTAAGGCTAATGATAACAAAAATAATGGAATGACTTGAATATATATTTATAGAACCAAAAATCAAATAGGGAAAAACGATGAAACTGACGCTAGGTGTCTTTTTAATATTTATTTGTAGTACCTTTTCAATAGCCGCGCTCAGCGAAGAAATTCTTAGTTATAATGACTTTGTTAAAGATAAAGATCACCAGCAAGGCTATTTTTCTTTTTTTCATGATAAAAAAAAGGGCAATGTTTATTTAGAGGTCCAGCAATTTGAACAAGACTTTTTATTTCAAAGCGGTTTACCTCAAGGAGTCGGTTCTAATGATATTGGACTTGATAGAGGCCAGTTAGGTGATACCCGTCTAGTACGCTTTGAAAAAGTAGGAGAGAAGGTCTTTCTCCGCCAACTTAATACTTATTATCGAGCGGATACTGAAAACAACTTAGAAAAAAAAGCCGTTAGCGAGGCATTTGCCAGCTCTATTATTTGGGGGTTTAAAGTTGCCAAAGAAAGTAAGGACGGTAAAAAAGTATTAATTGATTATACACCCTTTCTTTTATCTGATATTCATCAATTATCAAGTAAACTTAAACAACGTCAACAAGGTAACTTCAAAATTGATGAAAGCCGAAGTGGTATCTATATAAAACGCAGCAAGGCCTTTCCTAATAATACTGAGCTTGAAGCAACAGTGACTTACCAAGGAACTGATGCAGGTAAATACTTACGCTCAGTAACGCCAGACTCAACCGCTGTTACAGTGAACTTACATCATTCGCTGATTAAATTACCTGACGATAAATACCAAGCACGTACTTTTCATCCTTACAGTGGCTTTTGGTCAAATAGTTATGCCGATTACGCCAGTGCTATCGACCAACCGTTAATTCAGCGTAATATTCCACGTCATCGCTTAAACAAAAAAGATAGAAATCTTGAGGTCAGCGAAGCAATTGAACCTATTATCTATTATTTAGATGCCGGCGTACCTGAACCTATAAAAAGTGCTTTACTTGATGGCGCTCGTTGGTGGGACCAAGCATTTTCAGCCATCGGTTATAAAAATGCTTTTCAGGTAAAAATGTTACCAGCCGATGCAGACCCTATGGATGTTCGTTATAACGTTATTCAATGGGTACATCGAGCGACAAGAGGTTGGTCTTATGGTTCATCAGTGATAGACCCAAGAACAGGAGAAATATTAAAGGGGCATGTAACATTGGGCTCTCTACGTGTTCGTCAAGATTATCTCATTGCTTTGGGCTTAACATCTCCTTTTAAGTCATCTATAACAGACACTTCACCAATGAAAGAAATGGCTTTAGCACGCATTCGTCAATTGTCGGCTCATGAAGTTGGGCACACTTTAGGTATCGCGCATAATTTTGCCGCAAGTGCTAATAATCGCGCTTCAGTAATGGATTATCCTCACCCGTTAATTACCTTGAAAAATGGTGAAATTGATTTATCAAATGCCTACGCTACAGATATTGGTCGCTGGGACAAATCAGTTATTGCTTATGGTTATGCTGATATAACGGCTGATAAAGAAGCCGAGTACTTAGCGAAAGTTATAGCAAGCGCGCAACAAGCAGATTTGCTGTATATGTCAGACTCAGATGCGCGCTCTTCTTCGAGTGCACATAGTCGCGCACATTTGTGGGACAACGGAGTAGATGCCGCCGATGAGCTTAATAGAGTCTTAAAAATACGTGAAAAAGCGCTAACAGACTTTGGTTTAAATAGTATTCCTCTAGGGCGACCTTTGTCAGAAATTGAAGAGGTTTTGGTGCCCATCTATAATTTTCATCGTTTTCAAGTTACCGCCGCAGCAAAATTAATTTCAGGTATAGACTATCGCTATCAACTGCGAGAAGAAAATGTTCTAAAGCCATTGGAGGTAGTCTCAGGTAAACAGCAGCGAAAAGCGCTGCAGGTTTTATTAGCCACTCTAGATACAAAAATATTAACCTTGCCAGAACACATAGTGAAACTTATTCCACCAAAAGCTTATGGTTATTATCGTAATCGCGAAAGTTTTGCTGGTAATACGGGGCTTACTTTTGATCCGGTTTCTGCTGCGCAGGCTAGTGCTAAACACACGGTGTCTTTGCTTTTAAATGAACAACGTTTAGCACGTTTACAGCAACAGTCAGTAATGGATAAGCGTATTTTGAGTGTGCAAGAATTGATTAACGCTTTAATAGAACAGTCAATTAAAGTACCGGCTGAAAAGGGCTTGGCTTTGTTGGTTCAACAGCGGGTCAATCAACAAGTTATTGAGCATTTATTAGCACTTTGGCATAACAAAAATTTAGTAACAGAGGTGCGTGCAGAAGTTTATATGGCTTTACTTAATATAAATGAATGGTTAAATGATAATTATGACTCTAAAAAGTACAAGCGCTTAGCTGCTCAGTTTATGTTGTTAGCAGCGCAGATTACCCATAGTCTTGAGCAAGGAAAACTTGTTCATCCTGCTGCTAGTATCACTATGCCGCCGGGTTCACCTATTGGTAGTTAATTATTGAAGTGTGGGTGGCTTGAGTCTTAATAAAACCGCCCACACCTTTAAAATATTATTTTTATTTTTTTACTTTGACGGTAAATATTTATCAGGATTAGCTAATAATTCAATTAGCACCTCAACATTATTATTAAGCTGCTGCTTAACACGTCCCGGAAATATTTCATCAAGTTTATCTAAACGGTCAAATTGAGTATGCCAAATATTTCCCCAGTTTTTCTCGGCTTTATTATCACAAGCTGTTGAAGTCTTTTTATCATAACAAGTCCACAATTTTTTTGCGGTTGATTGAGAGTAACCATCAAAGCCATTCTGGCCATTAATTGAAAAGTTGGTTGATTCTACATACGCAATAGGAATACCAGCACAGGCAAAACTAGCATGATCAGACCAAGAGCCAGTTACACCTTCAGGATAGCCTTCATAGTCAGGATGAATAACATACTTGTTTTGTTCGCCTAACACCTTAATTGATGCCTTGAGTAAGGCATTTCGCATAAAAGTGTCGCTGTTATAAGTTTCATTTTTACAATTATCATAAGCTTGTGTATGCGCACTATGTACATAAACCTTATCGCCACCTGCTATGGTGTCAAAATTAATCATCGCTGCGATATTATCTAATTTGTTATGGGTTAATAAGTCGTTGACGTAATAGTTTGAACCTTGCAAACCAATTTCTTCTGCGCCAAAGGCAATAAAGCGAATACTATAATTATTTGGCATTTTTGTGGTCAATGCTTGGGCTATCGCTAACATTGCCGCAACACCTGCGCCGTTATCTGTGGCGCCCATTGACCCCGTTTTCATTGCCGTTGAATCATAATGTGCGCCAAGTATGATGGTTGGCTTTGTTACGTCACCAAATTCAGCAATAATGTTCTTTGATTCACCGACCATTTTTCTACTGTTATAGGAAAAATTTTGCTCGGTAACTCGATAACCAAACTTTTCAAATTTAGTTTTAATATAGCGGGCTGTTTGCTGTTCTTTTATCGTTCCAGCTTCGCGAGCACCTATACCTTCGGTGGGTGAAACAAGTTCTTTAAGATAGGTATAAGCAGCAGTTTCATTGTTATCTTTTTTGGCTTGTTCGCTTGATAACGAGCAAGATGTTACGAGCAATAAAGAGCTAGAAAGCAAACAAGGTAGCACTGAGCGATGGAAATATTTCATATTACCCTTAAATTTTAAGACGAGATAAAGCGGATTATTTTAAGGTAATAGGATAATGGAGTCACTTGTTATTAACAACTACGCGCGATAATAAATGCGCAACAACTAACCTTATAAAGTACTTAGTTATAAATTAAGTCGATGAGCATTATATATAAGCTTTTATAATACTTTCGAGACTACCATCTATTTTTAATCGTTGAATGGCATCATTGATTTGGGGTAAAAGATATTTTAGCTCTTTTCTTAGTCTAATTTTTAAGTAACCATCAGAATGGACGGGGCCTAAAATAATGGGTACTGATAATATTTTTGCCCAATATTGTGCTGGTTTATCACCACTAATAGCAAAGGTGATCCTTTTTCTAAAAAGTGCTTTTATTAACTCTTTTTCTGAAGGGTAATCTAGGCGATTAAATAAATTATCATTGTGATAATAGTAACCTCGAACGGTACCTATATCTTGGTCGGTTAATTGTTGATCTTCCCCTAAGTTTTCAGGAATAACGGTACCGGCCAAATAGATAATATGCTCTTTAATTGGGATCACGCTATCGCTAAAGACATAGTCGTCAGACTGTTGCTCTTTAGATAACCAATCAGGATTAATTAAATCAAAATCAACGAGACCATTTTTCAATGATAAATTGGTGCGTTTTGGCGGTAAAATTATTTCCTTACCACTTATATTGGCAGTGGCGAGTATTATGGCTACGGCGTCAACGACGATGCCACGTTTTTCACCGGTATTAATATAATAGGGATACCAAGCATTTGAGCCAGAAGGGTCAAACTTTAACGTTACTATGGGTAAATAATGATTATTATTTATTTTTTGGCAAGCGGCACTCGTCGTCAAAAGTAACGATAGCGCTAGTATTAACAATTGACCCCATGAGTTATTTAACATCTTGCCCCTAATTAATGATTTTATAAAAATTAATCACTCTAAAAAGAGTAGCATCTCAATAAAATTATGCCTTTATTTTAACTCGATTTTTATTGAAAATAACAGCGTCACTTAGCGTTTTTATACGCTGCTTATGTTATTACCTATAAATTACTTGGTAAAGTCATTTTGGGTTAACAAGCTGATTTAACATAAATATATTTAAAAGTAGGATACTTTTATGGTGTTATTATTATATTTTTCTTTTTTGGTTTAGTTAACACAACAATATTCCCGGCGACAATAATTAATAAGCCAATGACAGTATAAATATTCCAGCTAAAACCTTCAAATATCGTTGAGATAACGACGGCAACAGCAGGGAACATCACGCTTGCATATGAGGCCTTATGGGCTCCGATGTTATTTAAAAGTGTTAAGTAACTGGCAAATGCAATAATAGAACCGAAAACCGATAGGTAAATCAGCGAACTAATATAGGGTAAGGTATATGAAAAACTAAATGATTTTCCTTGTATTAATAGCAATATAGTCATAAATATTGAGCCATAAAACATACCCCAAGCATTGGCTTGCATCATAGGTAAATTCATAAGTTTATTTTTCATTGAGACCATATTGCCCGTTGATGCGAACAATGTTCCAACGAAGCAAAGTGATAAACCTAGTAATGTTTCTGCGCCTAACTCGGTATCGTTAATTTGTGGCCAGAATAAAACCACAATGCCGGTTAAACCTAGAAAAGCGCCTAGATAAGTTTGTTGAGTAATTTTAGTGTTAAACCAAATGCGGGCATTGACCACATTGAAAAACATAATCATTGAAAAAGCGATTGAGGCAAGCGCAGAATTTATATGCTGTTGAGCTGAATATAAAAAATAGTAATTACAGCCAAATAACATCAAACCAAAGAACAGAAATTGTAGATGCTGTTTTTTGTTAAAGGCAAGTGAGAGCTTTTTAAAACGACAATAAGCAAATAGCAGAAGTGCTGCTAAGCCAAAACGATAAACAATAGATGCTTCGGCGGGAACATCACCTAATTGATAATTAATGGCGATCCAAGTTGTTCCCCAGATAAGTACGGTGATCACATATAATAGTGTGTTGTTCATTATTCTTTCCTGAAAAATTTAAGCGTAATCTTCTCAATTAATTTTGACTAAATCACTGTAACAGCATTTCTTATATGAAGTACTATTTCTTAGGGGCGACTTATTTCTAAAACACTAGTTTATAGATAGTTCTGTTGTGTAACAGATACAAAAAATATAAAATGTAACCTGTACAGTTTTTGTTGAGGTGAAATAAAATGCGACTTTTAGATAAATCTTCTTCAGAATTTTTATATCAGCAAGTCATTGACTTTGTTGAAGACCAAGAAAAAAGTGGTGCAATAAGAGCGGGAGACAAGCTACCTAGCCTACGTAAACTCAGTAGACAATTTGAGATAAGTATACCGACAGTAAAACAAGCGTATATTGAACTAGAGCGTCAGGGTAGTATTTCTGCAAGGCCACAATCAGGCTATTATTTAAAAGCTAAGCAAGCACGAACCTTAAAACCTATGCGGTCATTATGGGCAAGTTGTCAGCCCGTTGAAATCTCATGTCGAAGCATAATAGAACAAGTTTATGAAGCTGTTCATTTACCCGATACTGTCGCATTGGGTATTTCTAACCCGGTCAATGCACACCCACCAGATAAAGCCTTAGCACGATTAATGCGTTCGGTATTGAGTAAGAATGCTGAAAAAGCGGTTAGTTACGGACCGGTAAATGGTGATCCAAAACTGCGTTTAAACCTTGCTTTTCGTTATCATGAGCAAGGCGTAGCCATTAATCATGACGATATAATTATCACTAGTGGTGCCCAAGAAGCACTATCAATTGCCTTACAGTGTGTCGCAGAACGTGGTGATATTATCGCTGTAGAATCACCGTGTTTCTTTGGTTTGATTGAATTAATTGAAAGTTTGGGTATGAAAGCTCTGGAAGTTTATACCTGCACTGAAGAGGGGATTTGTGTTGAAGAACTGGCTAAAGTTATTGAGCAACATCCGGTAAAAGCGTGTTTGTTTTCTACCGCTATCTCTAACCCACTTGGCTCTATGATGACTAATCAACAGCGCCAGAATATGGTCAGTTTATTAGAAAAACATGATATTCCACTTATCGAAGATGAAGTTTACAGTGACTTATATTTCAGCAAAGATAGACCAGTACCCGCGCAGCTTTACTCCAAAAAAGGCCTAGTGCTAACGTGCTCATCTTTTTCAAAGACCGCTGCACCAGGTTATCGGGTCGGTTGGCTATTACCAGGCAGATATGAAGAAGCAGCAAAACGTATTAAACGCGCCCAGTCTTGCTCAACACCAATGTTACAGCAATGGACATTAACTGATTATTTGATGAGTGGTGAATATGATCGTCACTTACAAGTGTTAAGAAAAACCTTACGTTATAACTGCGAGCGGATGCGCGCCTTAATCGCTAGTCATTTTCCAAAAGAAGTCTGCATTTCACAGCCACAAGGTGGCAGTGTCTTATGGATACGTTGCCGTTCTCATGTTGATACTAGCCAATTTTTTACTCAGGCTATTGCTAAGGGGGTGAGTTTTGCTCCCGGTGAAATTTTTTCCCCAACCGGGCAATATAAAAATTTTATGCGCATTAGCTATGGGGTGAAATGGTGTGAAAAAATAGACAAAGCGATTGCTGACCTTGGCAAACTTGTTTACGACTATCCGGAAAAATCATGAGAAACCTAAAAGTTAGTGAACAAACAGAGCTTTCATTAAAATTATTGTTACCCTTATTAGCAGCCATTATTGCTATTTCGCCATTGGCAATCGACATGTATTTGCCGGCAATGCCAATACTGGCAGAGCATTTGTCAACTGATATGCCAATGGTACAAAATAGCCTGAGTATATATTTACTAGGCTATGCTTTAGGTCTGTTATTTTTTGGCCCACAAGCGGATAAACACAGCAGAAGAAAATTAGTGATGCTCGGTATCTCAGGTTTTATCGTGATGAGTATAGCGATAACGTTTGTCACGAGTATTGAACAGTTTTTATCCTTACGATTTTTTCAGGCATTTATTAGTAGTGCGGCAACGGTTGTTGTGCCGGGAACAATAAAAGAGCGATATGGCAAAGATACCGCCAAAGGGTTTTCTTATGTATCTATGATTATGATGATAGCGCCTATGATAGCGCCCGCTATTGGCTCAGTGTTACTGCTGCATAGTTGGCAGCTTATATTTTTAAGTTTAGCGGCCTACAGCTTTATTATTTTACTCTTGGTGTATCGATTTTTACCTGAAGTAAAGCGTGAGAAAAATTTAGCACCGGTTAGTTTTCTGCAACGCTATAAAATTGTCTTATCTAATAAAAAGTCACAACTAAATATTGTTACGTCTATGGTTATTTCATTAGCTTTTTTTGCTTATATTACCGCGATCCCTTTTGTCTATCTAACGGTTTTTAAGGTCTCGGAATTTGAATTTAGCCTACTATTTGCCGTTAATGTTTTGGCGTTAATGACCGCCCATTTTATTAATACCCGCTTAGTTAGTCGTAAAGGGTCATTTAAAATGTTGACCTACGGTTTAATCGTTGCGTTATGTTTTTCTTCATTGTTGGTGGTGGTAAACTTTTTGCAGCTACCATTAATGTACACGGCAGTTGCGGTATTGCCGTTGATGGGCAGTTTATCGATGATAGCGGTCAATGCTGATGCACTTATTATGCAAGAATTTACTCGGGAATCAGGTACAGCTAGTGCGGTAATAGGTACTCTTCGCTTTGGCATTGGCGCATTAGCAGGACCAATATTAGCGTATTTTTATGATGGTAGTGCTTTACCATTTGCATTATTGATGTGGTGCTCGATAATAGTTGTTTTATTATGTCAGTTACCTAATATGACAAAGAATATAGGAATAAAGGATTAACATGAAAAAAATAGCGATTATTTTATCTGGCTGTGGCGTTTATGACGGCAGTGAAATACATGAAAGTGTTTTAACGTTATTAGCGATTGAACAGCAAGGAGCAAGCTATCGTTGTTTTGCACCAAACATTAATCAACATCATGTGATTAACCATTTAACTGGCGCGGTTAGTGAAGATGAAACACGTAATGTTTTGGTTGAATCTGCGCGCATTGCCCGTGGTGACATTGAAGACATTACTGAGCTCTATCATGAAGAATTTGATGCGCTAATTTTCCCTGGTGGCTTTGGCGCGGCAAAGAATCTCTGTGGCTTCGCGCTTGATGCAGAAAACTATCAAATAAATGCTGAAGTACTTGTTGCTGCTCAACGCTTTATTAAAGCGGACAAACCGCTTGGCTTTATGTGTATTGCTCCGGCAATGATCCCCCTTATTTACGGTGAGGATGTTCAAGCAACGATTGGTAAAGACCGTGATATCGCAGAGTCGTTAATAAAGCGTGGTTTAGCACACGTTGATTGTGAAGTGGGCGATATTGTTATTGACGGAAAACGAAAACTTGTTTCAACACCGGCCTACATGTTAGCGACATCACTTGTTGAGGCAGCTAGTGGTATTAACAAATTAGTGAAAAAAGTGATTTTACTCAGCTAATATTACTCAGCTTTGGCATCAGTTTGTAATTCGGCTTGTTGTAAACGCCACTTTTCGTATTCACTATAGTAGTGGTCCCATACACAAGGGCAACAAGCGCCGCCGCCGCAACAGTCATCGTCGGCAGGAAGGGAAGGTTCTTTAAGTAATTCAGTCATACACAGTATCGCTTAGAAAGTCGCTTAGTCTTAATTTGACTCGTTGTCTTGGGCTTGTTTTTCTTTTAGTGCGACTTGTTGCAGGCGCCATTCTTTACGCTTTGCATAGAAATTGTCCCAAACACATGGTGTACATGCGCTGTCACAACATTCACCATCGGCAGGTGGTAAAGGTTTTTCAAGTAATTCAGTCATATTTTTAAATTCAATGAGTAAAGTATAAGCCATATATTGTTATCTATGGTAACACGACATCATTGCTATTTGGGTGTAGGAATTTCACTTTTATGTAAACGTTTAATACCGTTATCCCTGATATAAAAAAGCCCTGCGATGCAGGGCTTGATTGTTAAATTTGTAGAAACTTATTCAGCTTCAGCTAATTTCTTTTCTAGATAATGGATGTTGGCACCGCCATTAACAAAACCTTTATCATTTAAAATATTTTGATGTAAGGCAATGTTGGTTTTAATACCATCAATCACTAATTCGGCTAAGGCATTGCGCATACGTGCGATTGCAACATCTCTGTTATCACCCCAAGTGATCAGTTTGCCGATCATAGAGTCATAATTTGGTGGTACCGTATACTCAGCGTAGATATGAGAATCCCAACGAACACCCAATCCTCCTGGAGGATGGAAACGAGTGATTTTGCCCGGTGAAGGAACAAAAGTACGAGGGTCTTCAGCATTGATACGACATTCAATTGAATGGCCAGCGATTTTAATATCATCTTGGGTATAAGATAATGGTTGACCAGCAGCAACACGTAATTGCTCTTTGATCAAATCAACACCGGTGATCATTTCAGTAACTGGATGCTCAACTTGAATACGGGTATTCATTTCAATAAAGTAGAATTCACCGTTTTCGTATAAAAATTCAAAAGTGCCGGCGCCACGATAATTAATATCAATACAAGCTTTACAACAACGCTCACCAATTTTGGCGCGCATTTCTGGAGTAATACCTGGTGCGGGAGCTTCTTCTACCACTTTTTGATGACGACGCTGCATAGAACAATCACGCTCACCTAAGTGAATTGCAGCACCTTGACCATCAGCCATTATTTGAATTTCAACATGACGAGGATTTTCAAGGAATTTTTCCATGTAAACCATATCATTTTTGAAAATAGTACCGGCTTCTCTTTTGGTTAATGCAATCGCGTCGACTAAATCTTCTTCGCTGCGCACAACACGCATACCACGACCACCGCCGCCACCAGCCGCTTTGACGATAATCGGGTAGCCAATACGTTTAGCATGAGCTTTATTGGCCGCTTCATCATCATTAAGCGGGCCATCTGACCCTGGAACACAAGGAACACCCGCTATTTTCATTGCTTTAATTGCCGCAACTTTATCACCCATAATACGGATGCTTTCAGCTTTTGGACCGATAAAGGCAAAGCCTGACTTTTCAACCTGTTCTGCAAAATCAGCATTCTCAGCTAGAAAACCATAGCCAGGATGTATTGCTACTGCGTTAGTGACTTCAGCTGCCGTTATTATTGCAGGAATATTAAGGTAGCTGTCAGGCGCTGGCGCTTTGCCAATACAGATAGTTTCATCGGCTAATAAAACATGTTTTAAGTTTCTGTCAGCCGTAGAGTGTACTGCAACAGTTTTTATACCGAGTTCTTTACATGCACGTAATATTCTTAGTGCAATTTCGCCTCGATTGGCGATAACAACTTTATCTAACATGGAATGATCCTTTTGTTTGATATCTATAGGATTATTCAATGATGAATAGCGGCTGGTCAAATTCTATAGCGTCTTCATTGCCCGCTAGAATTTCTTTAATAACACCAGACTTATCAGCTTCAATTTGGTTCATCATTTTCATTGCCTCAAGAATACATAAAGTATCACCAGCATTGACATGTTTACCTACTTCGACAAATGCAGGTGAATCAGGTGATGCTGAAGCGTAGAAAGTACCAACCATTGGCGAACGAACAACGTGACCTGAAATAACAGCAGGTGCCGTTTCAGTGACTACAGGTGCAGCAATAGGTGCAGCAGCAGGAGCAGAGTGCATCATTGGAGCAGCTTGTACCATGGTACCGCCACGACAAATACGTACTGATTCTTCACCTTCAGAAATTTCTAATTCGTTAATCCCTGATTCTTGTACTAATTCAATTAATTTTTTTATTTTACGAATATCCATTTGAATACCTTTTTATCAATGTGTAATTTATGTTGTAAATAGAGCCGCTAAAGTTAAGCCACTCTCTGTTGTTTTTTCATTAACTTTTATGGTCAGTCAACCAAGTATAAGCCGACGCTAACGCATATTTATAACCATCGGCACCTAAGCCGCAAATAACACCAATAGCTTTGTCTGATAGATACGAATGATGTCTAAACGACTCTCTAGCATGGACATTTGAAAGATGAACTTCAATATATGGAATGTCCACAGAAAGGAGTGCGTCACGTATCGCTATACTAGTATGAGTAAATGCGGCGGGATTAATGACAATAAAGTCTATTTCATTATGAGCTTGATGTATTTTTTCTATTAGTAGGTGTTCAGCATTTGATTGCAAATGACTTAATTCAATTCTCAGTGGTATAGCTTGCAATGTTAAATCGTCAATAATATCGGTTAATGATTGCGCGCCATAAATTTCAGGCTCGCGTTTCCCTAACATATTTAAGTTAGGGCCATTTATCACTAAAACTTTAAACTTTGTAGTCATTTTCTGAGAAAAACCTATTAAATAGCAAATATTACAAATATCATCACATAAAAGCTAGAGTGATGGAACAGCTAATAACAAAATCGAGCATTTCTGCTGTTAAGCGATTATTATAGTGTTTTCGCAGAATATAGCAGCAAAATACTGGTCTGATCTGTTGTTGTTAACTTTTTATCAATAAGTTGACAATAAAGTTTTGTATTTTAGGAAAAATTTACTACAATATTATTATCTATATTTAGTAATTAATTCATTGGTTTAGCGGTTTTTATATACAGGTTAACATATAGTAGTGGGTTGCGTGGTCTCCTTTACTCGGTTACTACTAGTGGCTACGGAGCACTTTGTTAGATACACAAAGAGCTCTTTATTTCTCATTAACAAGGATTTAGTTATCAGCCAAATTCTAATCAGATTAATGGTTCTTGTCATATTAATTGGCAGTCCGGCAACTCATGCGGTCGAAGTTATTACCAATATCACTGCTGATACTGTGTCAATAACAACCACTCAGTTGCGTCGTATATATTCAATGCGTCAAACTAAATGGGCCAATGGCCTACCAATAACTATTTTTGTTTTATCAAGTACTAATCCCACCCATCAAAAATTTTGTAAAGACACCTTACGCTTATTTCCGTATCAACTTGACCGCATATGGGACAAATTGACTTTCTCAGGTATGGGTATTGCACCAACTGTGGTGTTGAGTGAAGAAGCGTTAATTGAAGCCGTTAAATCAACCACAGGTGCCATTGGTTACATTGAAAATATTAATGAGGTAAGTGATGTCAATCTGCTTAAAATCGATCAATAAAATGAATTATAAAGTAATGTGCTTATCAGCATTACTTGCGCTTAATGCGCACGCACAGGAAGGGCATTCGGCAGATCCGTTAAAAATACATGGCTTTGTTGCGCAAGGCGTTATTGACGTCGACAATAGCAACTTCGTTAATGATAACGGCGAAATATCGTTAAAGTTAACAGAAATAGGACTTAATACCTCGTATCAATTATCTGACGATTATCGCTTTGCGGCACAAGCTGTTTATTTAAACGGGGGCAATCGCTACAAAGAAGGTTTGCGTGTTGATTACTTCTTAATGGATTGGAGCGCTTATAGTTCAGAGCAGTGGCAAGCCAATTTATTTGTTGGTCGTTTTAAAAATGCCCATTGGTTACATTCAAGTACCCGTGATATTCCTTTTGCACGGCCCTCAATTTTGTTACCGCAAGGGACTTATTTTGATGGCTTTCGTGACATCGCTGTTGGTGGCGATGGTGCTGCATTAAAATTGACTTACAATAATGATAAATATGGCGAATTTGATTTCAATTTTAGTCGTGGTAAAAGTCCGATTGATAGTGATGATTCAGAAGTCATTCTTAGTAAGTTAGCACAGGGAGATATCGAGCATGAGCTTGATACGCAGGCGAGTGTTTATTGGCGGCCAGTATTTTCACAATGGCGCTTTGGTCTAACCTTATTGGATTCAGAATTTAACTATAAAAATGAGAGTCCTGATTTTTTTGTTGATGGACGATTTGTTTTTCAGTTTTATACGGTGAATGCTATATATGAAGGTGAACACTGGGAGTTTACCAGTGAAATTTTACAAACAAGGTTTTTAACGGAAGGTTTTTATGCTGCTCAGTTTAACCAAGTCAATATTGGTCAAGGTGGTTATGTTCAAGCGGTTTACAAGGTAAATCAACGATTGAAATTTATTAGTCGTTTTGAAAATTTCTATGCAAATAAGGATGATAAAAAAGGCCGTCAATTACAACAACAAAGTTTTGGCACCATACCTTATTATTTTGCTTATCAGCACGATAAAATGCTAGGGTTTTCATACGATTTTTCTGATAATTTACGAGTCAATGCGGAGTACCATTGGGTAAAAGGCGCTGCGCGCGTTAATCCTATTGTGTTACCCAACCCAGAGGCGAACAGTGAGCATTGGAAAATGTGGGCCTTACAACTAATGTACTGGTTCTAGCGGGGCTAACTTGATGAGAAAAAGATTTGTTAGCGTTCCTGTTAAATTATTAGTGCTAGTTATTGGGGCGTTATTGCTCCTAACGGCTATTTTTTCTTACTTGTCTTTATCAAGGTTAAATCAAGAATTCACCCAATATCAAAGTGATACTTTACGTAAAGGCCAGGCACAATTTTCTGTGCAAAATAACGTATTACGTCAAAAGATACTGACGTGGCTAGAGTCGTTTTCAGATATTGTGCGGTTAAAAGAACAGGCTGATTTTGACGTTTTAGCCCAAGAGTTTGCCGCGCAGTTTGATACCCTGCAAATGAATCAAAATGTTGAAAATGTATGGTTAGTTTCAGCAAATAATGAAGAGTTATACCTTTCTAATGCTATTCCTAAATTTGTTCAGCTGAGTATTGAAAATGTACTAAAACATCAGCAACCAGAACACACTTTGTACTGTGAGGGTCAATGTGTTCAGTTGATCACCATACCGGTATTAAACGGTAAGGGGGATATGGCGATTGTTGCGATGACAGTTTCACTTGTTGACATGATTTATTATATAAATCAAGCGCTTGATAATGAGTTGGCTGTTGTAAGTTTTTCTCGTGTAGACAAACTTGTATCAACAACAGGTAACAAAGAGGCTATTATACTTGCTGACGCTAAATTTATCTCTTCAACAAATACTCAACTAGTCAGTGAATTATTTATGTCGAACCAAGAAATTGTCAACAGCGAGATGATTAATTTTCAAGGTATAAAAGCTACAGCCAACGATAGCCGTTATCTGATTAACTTAATTCCCATCGCAAATACCCGTGATGATTTTTATTACCTGGCACTGATTGATGACGCCACTATTTTTACAGATAAGTATCAGCAAAATCGTTGGCAATTTTTAATTTTTACCTTAGTTGTGCTTATTGCTTTAGTGATTGTTGTTCATTTTGTTGCTAGCCCCTTTACTCGTCGCTTACTAGTCTTGTCAGATGTTTTACCTCTATTGGCGAAAAAAGAATTTGATCGGTTTCGTCAAACAGACCTACAAAGAAATGGTAAATATATTGATGAACTAGATATTTTAGCCAATGCGGCCACCGAGTTAAGTTTTGAACTTGAACAGTTAAATATTGAAATTGAACAAAAAACGAAAGAGCTCGAAAATATTGCCATGTATGATTTGTTAACGGGATTGCCTAACCGCAATATGCTTAACTATCAACTGCGTAAAGCGTTTCTCAATGTGTCACGCAGTGACGGACAAATTGCCGTTTTATTTTTAGATCTCGATGATTTTAAGAAAGTAAATGATAGTCATGGTCATACTGATGGCGACAAGTTGTTAATTCAAGCGGCTAATCGTTTGCGCTCCAGTATTCGGAGAGTTGATATGGCTTGTCGATTTGGTGGTGATGAATTTGTTGTGGTACTTGGTCATATCGATAATGAAAATGATGCAGTGCTTGTCGCACAAGAAATTTTAGAAGCATTTAAAGAACCAATTAAAATACAAAATAGCCTTTTTTATGTAAGTACCAGTATTGGAATAGCCTTTGCTCCTGAAGAAATGACTAAGTCAGAAGATCTGATCAGTTATGCCGATATCGCTATGTATGAAGCTAAAGATGATGGTGGCGCCAAATATCATATTTACCATGAAGAGATGTATAAAAAAGTTGCCCTTCGGGTGATGATGGAAAGTGAAGTTAGACAGGCTTTAGCTAAAAATCAATTTAGCTTAAGTTTACAACCTCAGTTAGATGCAAAAACAAAAAAACTATACGGCTTTGAAGCGTTACTTCGATGGCAGCATCCTGAACGGGGCATGGTTTCGCCGGAAGATTTTATTCCTCTCCTTGAAAATTCTCAGCACATGGTTGAACTGGGTTATTGGGTGATCAGACGCTGTTTTGAACTTTGCCAAACTTTTATTGATAAGGGTTTAACTGATGTCCGTATTGCGATAAATCTGTCAGCAGGTCAATTTGCCGATCCTCATCTAACCCCTTATCTAACCGATTTACTTACTGAGTTCTCGCTTGAGGCAAGTCATTTCGAACTAGAGCTGACTGAACAAACCTTAGTAAAAAATATTGATAGTGCAATTGAAATGATGAATGGCTTGAGAGATGTAGGGTTTAGTTTTGCCATTGATGATTTTGGTACCGGTTATTCGTCATTAGCTTATTTGAAAAAAATGCCAGTCGACGTTATTAAAATAGATAAAAGCTTTGTATTTGGCATGTTAGAAAATCGAGCTGATTATCAAATTATTATGTCAACCATTGCTATGGTGAAGAACTTAGGTTTGCAGGTTATCGCAGAAGGTGTTGAAACGAGTGCGCAGTTACGCAGTTTAACAGAAAACGATTGTGATATTATTCAAGGATATTACTTTTCTAAACCTATTCCTGAAACCAAACTGATGGAATTTCTTGATACAAAAATTATTAATGGTTATTGGAAAGTATCAGCACTTTAACCCGCGAGTTCTGCGAGTTAAAGTTTGCTTGTTAAAGGTTAAAGGATTTTTTGTAGATGTTCAGTAAATTCTTCTGCGCCCATAAACCCCGTTACGCGCTGCTGAGTTAATTCTTTACCTTGTTGGTCAAAGAAGAGAATACTCGGTAAGCCAAGTACTTGATACTTTTCCGCAAACTCAGCATTGTCAGTCGAATCGAAGTCAGTCATATCAATTTGTAACCATACCGTGTTACTCAGCACTTTTTGTACTTGCGGGGCATTAAAGGTGTATTCTTCAAACTCTTTACAGGCGATACACCAGTCGGCATACAAATCGACCATTACAGTCTTCCCTTGTGCATTCGCATTGTCTACTGCTGCTAACAACTCTGGTAATGTTGCTACTTTAGTAAAGTGTTGTTGTGGAGCTTCCTGATTACTTGTAGCAACATTTTGGCTAGGACTTATCAGTTGAAAAGCTTGGTTGGCGCCAAAAAATATCATTACAAATATCACCACACTTCTCACACCAAACCAAAAGTTATTCTGGGTCTGTTGATTGACGGTATAAAAATAACCTGCGCTTGATAAGACCAATATTGCCCACATGGCTTGTGTTACCAATGAAGGTAAAAACCTTTCCATTAAAAATATCGGAACAGCGAGTAGTAATAAGCCAAATACATTTTTAATTACCGTCATCCATGTACCTGCTTTTGGTAATAATTTACCACCAGAACTACCCAAAACAAGTAATGGCACACCCATACCTAAACTTAATGCGTAGAGCGCTGATGCGCCTAACCAAATATCACCCGATTGTGAAATGTATAGCAGAGCACCTGTTAAAGGAGCGGTAGTACATGGAGACGCCACTAAACCAGAAATAGCACCCATAACAACAACACCGAAGTATGAGCCTCCTTTTTGGCTATTACTGATGTTGTTCAATTTATTTTGCCAGCTACTTGGCAAGGCAAGATTAAAAACTCCAAACATAGAAAGCGCTAAAAAGATGAATAAAACACTTAACACAATTAAAACGGCAGGATGTTGAAACATTGCTTGGAACTGAGCGCCGGCCAGTGCAACAACAATGCCCAGTAAGGTATAAGTTATTGCCATGCCTTGTACATAAGCAAACGATAAACGAAAGGCTTTTGACGTTGATAATTTATCGCCTTGCCCAACGATAATACCGGTCAAAATAGGGTACATAGGAAATACACAAGGCGTAAATGAAAGCAGTAAGCCTCCAACAAAAAAAGCGAGTAGTGTTAGCCAAATATTATCACCTTTGAGCATATCGGCTAATTGATGTTGTTCGCTGGCATTTTCAGCGGCAATAGATGTATTGCCCGTTTCATTATCAGGTGATATCGCCGCCAAAACATTGTTGGTGTTAATGGCTTCTTCATTATTAACTTTTGATAGAGCTACAACTTTACTTTTAGGAGGGTAACATAAGCCTTTTGCTGCGCACCCTTGATAGCGTATTTTAATGCTGGCATTACTATCAGCGTTAACAAGTTTAATAGTGAAGTTAAGCTGTTCGGTAAATATTTGCTGAACACCAAAAAATTCATCTTCATGGTCTTCACCTTTAGGCAGTTCGACAGGGATTATTTCTGCGTTTTCAACACTGAACTTAAACTGGTGACGATATAAGTAATAGCCCTCAGCTATGGTAAAGGAAACAGATAATTGATCATCCTTCTGGTGAAAATTAAATTCAAAGGCTTCTTCGACACTAAGAAACTCATCATCGTTACTGAATAACGAAGCGGACGAAGTATCAAAAATTGAATCTTGAGCTTGAGCATTGGGTACTTGCAAAAAAATACTGGTTAAAACTAACCAAAAAAGTAAGACAATTTTTTTCATAACAACTATTTTAAAGACTCAGTGATCCAGTTTAAATAACTATCGTCGCCTTGCTGGATGTTCATGGCGATAATTTCAGGGGTATCATAACGATGTAAGCGTTTAATTTCACTAGCTACATCGTTAAACTTATTGGTTTGTGTTTTTATCATTAACTGTATTTCTTCATCACATTCAATATTATCTTGCCAGCGATAAACAGAGATAACGTTAGGAATAATATTGACACAAGCGGCTAGTTTCTCTTGTATTAAGTGTTTTGCAATCAATTTCGCATTGCTAATATCAGGACAAGTGCACATTATTAATTGAAACATTAACGTATTTTCCTTAACAAAAACTTAAGCTATTTAAATGACAATTAATAGCTTATTACCATATGAACTAGCTTGTATTTACCTGATGCTTGAAAAAGACCTGCACAACCCCATATATGTTTCATCTTATATAAAATTTTTTAATGAAGAGACTTTAAATGTTTCGATTTCTATTTATCCTTTTTATTGTCGTTCCTATTATCGAAATTATGGTACTGATCAATGTTGGTACTTGGCTTGGCGCATGGCCAACAATTGCTATTGTTATTATTACTGCATGGCTGGGTGCCAGAAATGTTAAACAGCAGGGGATTGCCACCTTAAACTCAGTACAAACTAAAATGGCGCAAGGAGAAATGCCTTCAGATGAAATAGTTGCAGGACTACTTTTACTGGTTGCGGGCATACTTTTAGTAACGCCTGGCTTTGTTACTGACATTTTTGGGCTATCTCTCCTGATCCCTAGTGTGAGAAGTCTGTTGATAAAGTCAGTGCAGTCACATTTAGTCATGAATCAAAGCGCGGCTGGTTTTACTTATCAAAGTTCGGTGCATACTCAGCAAGAACAGCCAGTTACGTCTGATCCATTTGAGCAGGGTTTAGGCACTAAGAAGCCGATTGAACACCACCAAGGTGAAACGCTTGAAGGTGAGTATGAGCGCAAAGAATAAAAAATTTTTTAACGGGGCTTGTGAAGTTTTAAATTAGCCCCATCTTTAATTGCAACAAAGTTTTATAACCTTTTATTTAAATTTATTGAGAGTGAATAAACTCTCAGGAGAAAATTAATGAGCATTCGTCCATTACATGACCGCGTAATAATTAAACGTAAAGAAGTAGAATCAAAATCAGCTGGTGGTATTGTTTTAACAGGAAGTGCTGCAGAAAAATCAACGCGCGGTGAAGTTATCGCTGTCGGTAACGGTCGCATTTTAGAAAATGGCGAAGTACGTGCTTTAGACGTAAAAGTAGGTGACCAAGTTATTTTTAGTGAAGGTTACGGCGTTAAAACTGAAAAAATTGATGGCGAAGAAGTTTTGATCCTTTCTGAATCAGACATTTTAGCGATTGTTGAGTCATAGTAACGCTACTGACTTTATATAAACTGTAGGAATTCGTTAGGCTAAGCCTCAACTTACAGTGTATTAATTATTGTAGTCGAACGATGTTCGACAAACTAACAAAATATAGGAAGAAACAACATGGCTGCAAAAGACGTATTATTTGGAAATGACGCACGAGCAAAAATGCTACGTGGTGTAAATGTTTTAGCTGACGCGGTAAAAGTAACATTAGGCCCTAAAGGTCGTAATGTTGTATTAGACAAATCTTTTGGTGGTCCAATCATCACTAAAGATGGTGTTACTGTTGCAAAAGAAATTGAATTAGAAGACAAATTTGAAAACATGGGCGCACAGATGGTTAAAGAAGTTGCTTCTAAAGCCAATGATGAAGCTGGTGACGGAACAACTACTGCAACTGTTTTAGCGCAAGCTATTGTAAATGAAGGTTTGAAATCAATTGCTGCCGGCATGAACCCAATGGACTTAAAACGTGGTATCGACCAAGCAGTTATTGCCGCCGTTGAAGCATTAAAAAGTTTGTCACAAGAATGTAGTGATAACAAAGCGATTGAGCAGGTAGGCACTATCTCTGCTAACTCTGACGAAACTGTCGGTAAAATCATCGCAACAGCGATGGAAAAAGTGGGCACTGAAGGCGTAATTACTGTTGAAGAAGGTCAAGCGTTAACTGACGAATTAGACGTTGTTGAAGGTATGCAATTCGACCGTGGCTATTTATCTCCTTACTTTATCAACAACCAAGAAAGTGGCACTGTTGAATTAGAAAGCCCATTCATTCTATTAGTAGACAAAAAAGTAGGCAGCATTCGCGAATTACTTTCTACTTTAGAGGGTGTTGCAAAATCAGGTAAGCCATTATTAATTATTGCTGAAGATGTTGAAGGTGAAGCTTTAGCAACATTAGTGGTAAACAACATGCGCGGCATCGTTAAAGTTGCAGCAGTTAAAGCACCTGGTTTTGGTGACCGTCGTAAAGCAATGTTACAAGATATCGCGACATTAACGGGTGGTACGGTAATATCTGAAGAAATCGGTATGGAGCTTGAAAAAGCAACATTAGAAGATTTAGGTCAAGCTAAACGTGTTGTTATCACTAAAGACAATACAACGATTATTGATGGTATTGGTAACGAAGCTGATATACAAGGTCGTGTAATGCAAATTCGTGGTCAAATCGAAGACTCATCTTCTGATTACGATAAAGAAAAGTTACAAGAACGTTTAGCTAAATTAGCTGGCGGTGTTGCGGTTATTAAAATTGGCGCAGCAACAGAAATCGAAATGAAAGAGAAAAAAGCCCGTGTTGAAGATGCATTGCATGCAACTCGTGCCGCGGTAGAAGAAGGTGTTGTTGCTGGTGGTGGTGTTGCATTAGTTCGTGCTGCTGACCTTATCAAAGACCTTGAAGGTGCCAACGAAGACCAAACACATGGTATTAACGTTGCAATTCGCGCAATGGAAGCACCTCTACGTCAAATCGTTGCTAACTGTGGTGATGAAGCTTCAGTCGTATTAAACGAAGTGCGTAACGGTAAAGGTAACTTTGGTTACAATGCTGGTAACTCTACTTACGGTGATATGTTAGAAATGGGTATTCTTGACCCAACTAAAGTAACGCGTAGTGCATTACAGTTTGCTGCTTCTGTCGCTGGCTTAATGTTAACAACCGAAGCTATGATCACTGATGCACCCGTAAAAGATGCTGGCGCTGGTGGCATGCCTGATATGGGCGGTATGGGTGGAATGGGCGGCATGATGTAATTATGCTTGTCTAAACTGTTAATTTCTTCGTTGCGTTATCGTTCGTTTAAGAAACACTAAACGACACAATAAAGCGCCTTGAAGTAAACCGTTTATTCTGCGCATAAATAGTCAAAACCATTTATAGCTCAAAATTGAAAAGCCTGAATAGCGATATTCGGGCTTTTTTTATTTACTATGCAAGAACATGTTTACGCTCTTAATTATACGAATTGCCAGCCTTAGCTTATTGATTTGTGTTAGATCGGATTTAAGCTCATTTTTGTCGTGAGCAAAATACCATCTGGGTGAGCAAGAGGCAGTCTCATAGATTAGCGACAAGCTCGCCGTCTTTTCTATTGCAGGTGTTTAATTTTATGCAGCCCCTCTAAAACCGGATTAACTAATTATTTTGTTTTTTTAGCTTGAGCAATGAAATCATTTAAGTAGTCAATATTTTGGTCGGTCTTGCGAATACCTACAAAGATTTGCTTACTAATACCTTTTTCTCCAAAACGGAGACTCTTAATAGGCATTGATTTTGAGTACTCATCTACTAGCCAGCCCGGCAAAGCACAAATACCTCGACCAGCAGCGACCATTTGTAACATGATCTCAGTTGTTTCAATGTTTTTGTGTTTTTTTACTGAACACTTTGCTGGATTAAGAAATTGACTAAAGATATCGAGCCTTTGCGGCTCAACAGGGTAACTAAACAGTACCTCTTCGCTTAATTGCTCGGGTAAAACAAAAGCTTGCTTTGCAAGTTTGTGAGACGCTGAAACGACCAGCCTATGTTCATAGTCAAAAACGGGTATGTAGACTATTTTAGGTTTAAAGAGTGGATCTGGTGTAATAAGTACATCTATTTCGTAGCTAAGCAATGCACCTAAAGCACCAAACTGGAACTCCTGCTTCACGTCCATATCAATGTCCGGCCACTGTTCTAAATAAGGCTGAATGACTCTAAGTAACCATTGATAACAAGGATGACATTCCATGCCAATTCGTAGAGCCCCCATTTCACCTTTTGCAATCTGACTCAGTAATAATTCTGTATGTAAAAACTGAGGTAATACTCTATTTGAAAGCGTTTGAATACGCTCTCCAGCAGCTGTAAGACGTAGGTTTCGACCCTCTTTTTTCCATATTGGAGTAGCAATTTGGCCTTCTAATTTTTTAATGCTGTGACTTAACGCAGATTGAGATAAGTGCAACGAATCAGCAGCTTTAGTTAGGGTTCCATGCTCTTTTATTGCGGTTAGTATTTCTAAATGGATCCTTTCTAACACCTGTTAACTCCTGTTTTTAGCTTTGATGATGAACTTCATTGATTGATGAATGTTGTTCATTTTATCAATCAAATAAGTTGATTTACAATTATCATTTACTGTTCAACAACAATGAACAGCAATAAAATCTATAAGAAAAGTTGCGCCAACATACGTAAGCCCGTAAATAGTAATACGAAGGCAAAGATTTTTTTCAGTTTTTCCGCATCTAATTTCGCTGCTAATGATGCCCCTAACGGTGCGAATAATACGGTTAACGGCACAATACAAGTGAAGGCAAATAGATTGACCAAACCAAATGTACCCGCTGGTGCATCGGTTGGCGTACTACCGAAGGTCAGCATTGTTAGCGCACCAGGCAATGAAATTATTAACCCTATTGCCGCTGCTGTGCCAATGGCTTTGTGGGCGGGATAGTTATATAGAGTGAGCAGTGGCACCGAAATAGTACCGCCGCCAATCCCGACCATAGAACTGAAAAAGCCAATGGATGCTCCCATAACCGTTTGTCCTGTTTTATTAGGTAGTTTCTGGTATAGAGCGGATTTCCCCGTGCGGAACAACATATTTAGTGCCGATAAAACCGCTATCACCCCAAACAACATAGTAAGCATAGTACCTTCAACAAGAGTCACTAACCAGCTACCAACCAATACCCCGATAAGAATAAAGACAGCCCAGCGTTTGAGCAGGTCAAAATCGACATTACCTTTTTTATTGTGAGAACGAATAGAACTAACAGATGTGGGTACTATGGTGGCTAGTGAGGTTGCTGTCGCAACCAGCATCGCAGACTCTGGTGATACGCCAAAGCTCTGAAACAAGAAAAATAATACAGGTACGATTACGATACCACCACCTACACCTAACAAGCCCGCTAAAATACCTGCGAATACACCTGTGGCAACCAATGCAAAAAACGGTGAGATATTATTTGTTATAAATTCAATGATATTCATTAACGACTACTTTTATTTTTAATAACGCTAAAGACCCTACTATCAATTAAACGGGCAACTGCAGCATACGTTGTTAGGTCTTTAAGTAAATAATAGCTCAAGCATAGCCAATTTTGCTCGATTGTGAGAAAGCCATAGCCTACTTTACTAAACACTATTATATCAGTTAGTTACTATTAGAAAGTTCTCTTCTAACTATTTCTGCACCTGCACTTAACGCATTTAATTTCCCTTTTGCTACCTTACGAGATAAAGGGGCCATGCCACAGTTTGTACATGGGTAGAGCTTGTCGGCATCGACATACTTCAGGGCTTCTCGTAGGGTCTTGGCGACTTCCTCTGGTGTTTCAATGATATCGGTTGCGACATCAATGGCTCCTACCATCACTTTTTTACCTCGAATAAGTTCAAGTAGCTCGATTGGTACATGAGAGTTATGACATTCTAACGAAATAATATCGATAGTAGATTTTTGCAGTTTGGGAAAGGCTTCTTCATATTGTCGCCACTGAGACCCCAAAGTTTTTTTCCAATCTGTATTGGCTTTAATGCCATAGCCATAGCAAATATGTACAGCTGTTTCACACTTAAGCCCTTCAATTGCTCTCTCTAAACAAGCCACACCCCAATCATTAACCTCATCAAAAAACACATTAAATGCAGGCTCATCGAATTGAATAATATCAACACCCGCTGCTTCTAACTCTTTGGCTTCTTGATTAAGGATTTTGGCAAATTCCCAAGCTAGCTTTTCTCGACTTTTATAATGGTCATCATAAAGTGTATCTATCATCGTCATAGGGCCTGGCAGCGCCCATTTAATCGGGTGTTTTGTTTGTTGACGTAAAAATTTGGCATCTTCAACAAAAACTGATTTTTGGCGTGAAACAGCACCAACAACCGTAGGTACACTCGCATCATAGCGATTACGAATTTTTATGGTCTTGCGTTTTTGAAAGTCAACTCCGTTGAGGTGCTCAAGAAATGTAGTAACAAAATGTTGGCGTGTTTGTTCGCCATCACTGACAATATCAATACCTGCTTGTTGTTGATCTTGTAATGATAAACGTAGAGCATCTTGTTTTCCCTCAATTAATTCGTCACCTTGTAATTTCCAAGGAGACCAAAGAGTCTCAGGTTGTGCAAGCCAAGAGGGTTTAGGTAAACTGCCTGCCGTTGAAGTAGGTAATAATTTTTTCATGATAGTTGATGCCATAATTTTAGGATATTTATAAAAGATAAGTATTAAATATAGCTATTGAGCGTAACTAGCAGACCATTGCTCAAGAACCGTTTGGTAGGGTTTGATGAAATGCTCTTCAGCAAATTTTCCCTGGTGATTAGCCATCTTGCTACGTTCTTCTCGATCATAAACAATGTGAGTTAATGAATGATCTAAATTCATTAAATTTGGTTGATAGCATTTACCTGCAACAGCATTCGCATTATAAATCTCAGGTCGGTAGATTTTTTGAAAAGTTTCCATCGTACTGATAGTGCTTAAAAGCTCAAGATTAGTATAATCATTAAGCAAATCACCAAAGAAGTGAAAAGCCAAAGGCGCAACACTATTTGGAGGCATAAAATAGCGAACCTGTAAGCCCATTTTTTTGAAATATTGCTCAGTCAAAGAAGATTCATTTGGCTGGTATTCAACACCTAATACGGGATGGTGGTTTTCAGTCTGATGATAGGTCTTGTTATTAGAAACACTGAGACATATTACCGGTGGCTTCTTAAAGTGTTGCTGGTAAGCACTCGAATTTACAAAGTATTTAAAGAGCTTCCCATGCAGGTCGCCAAAATTATCTGGAATGCTAAATTTTGATTGACCCTTATTATGATCTAACAACAATACGCTGAAATCATAATCTCGCACATAAGAGGAAAAATTATTTCCTACAATGCCTTCAATGCGTTTGTTATTTTTATGATCAACAATATTCGTTTTCAATATTTCAATTGATGGGAAGGTTTGGCCACTGCCTTCAATATCTATATCAACGGAAATGATTTCAAGTTCGACAGAATAACGTGCTGCTTGGTGATTATCCTAATGTGCCAATGCATTGAAACTATTGTCAATCATATTTAAAGCGTTGCGTAAGTTCGCTTGACGGCTGTTTCCTCTCGCTAAATTAGCAAAGTTGGTCGTGATACGCGTATTGTCTGAGGGCTGATAATTTTCATCAAGACAAGTGCTCTTAATAGTAAATGTAAAGTCTTTATTCATTGTGAACGTAATCCTATTTCCTGAGATAAAACCTAAATTTATTTCGTGATCTTTGAGGCTTTTAATTTTATTTTTTGGTTTTCCCAGTCAATGTCTTCATCGTCTTTTGGGTATATACCTAAAGGCTTAATTGAGAAACAACTGTAATATGGTTTAAAGTTAAAAGCAGAGTGTGTTTTATACTTGGTTCGTTGTATGAATAAAATTGATTTTATTTCATTGATTTATGAGCTGTGTTCATGTGTTTGTTTATTGATAAGCTTTGGATCATTCCTACTCGTAATTTCGAGGTTATACGAGAACACATTTCGTTTTAAACTGATTATTGTTCAAACATCGCTTTAGAAGAATCACGCTCATCTGGAGAGATTAAAATGTGAGTATTAATGAGCAGCTATCTTTTGCGATATAAGTTGAGTTGGTAGATAAATTTAGACCACTTAAAATAGCACTTTTAAGCCGTGCCGATAAATCGCGAGAATGACCGATTTGATAGCTAAGCGGGGCAGAGTCGAAATAAATTAAGACCTCAACTTAGTGAGCTTTGTGGCAACCGCTAGCAAAGATAGCCTAAAAGTTACTTTGATGGGGAGTTGGAATATTCGGGCTTTATTTGTTTATTAAGGTCTGTAAATTTTACGGCCAATAATGCGAATGCATAATATTGACGAGGTCTTATGTCCTTCAGATAATCACTTTATCTGAGTGATTGTCATTAATTAGCCCAAAGTTGTATAGGCTTTTAATACTGCGCTCTATACACATCGAGTAAACTGATTTATCAAGAGACTTTCATTGAGAGTAATAAAAAAGGGAAGCCCAAATGGCTTCCCTTTTAGTTAGGCAATTTAGCCTTATTTTGTAATCACTTTTTTAACGACAGTTTCTATTTTCGCTACAACTCTGCGGTTTACACTATTGTCTGCAGGCGAAGTTCCTTTAGCAATCAACTGTGTTTCACCAAAGCCTTTTGCAGATAAACGGCTAGCATCGATAGAAAACTTATTAATTAATAAGCCTTTAATGGTATCAGCACGTTTTTGCGAAAGCATTAGGTTATATTCTTCACTACCAGAAGCCGAACTGTGTCCTTCAATAACAACACTTGTGTTTTGGTATTCTTTCATGAAATCAGCTAAACGCTGAACATCATCAACCATTGCTGGCTTAACCAATGAACTGTTATTTTCAAAGATAACATTTAACTTAATTTCGACTGATTTTTCTGAATATAACGTACAGCCTTGAGAATCAACCTTTACATTTGCCGGTGTATTAGCACAACGGTCGTTGTTATCACTAACACCATCGTTGTCAGTATCAACCATCATCACTTTTTTAACGACTGGCGTTGACTTCATCGTTTCCATAACAGGTTTGTTAACAACAGCTTTGTTAACAACAGGTGATTTTTTAACATCGCCAAAAGTATATTTTACACCTAATTTAATACCTTGATCTGTTTGACCGTAATCAAGATCGCGATAAACAGCGGCTTCGCTGTATAGAGAGAAACGATCATTAATTTGAAGGTTATAACCAGCACCTACATTAGCCGCATTATAGCTTCTAACATTATTAAAGCGCTTTACACCAGTGAAAAGGTAAAAGCTGCTATCTTCAACTTTATAAATTGCATCGATACCGGCACGTGTTCCGTAATCTTTATCATTGCCATTTTCAATGTCGTAACGTGTTTTAGCTAATTCTAAACGAATGTCCCAACGCTCATTAATGATTTTTTGTAAATCAATACCAAGGCTTTTGCCCGCTTCAATTTGTTGCCAGTCAATATTGTTTTCTTTGTTTGTATCTGACTTGATGTAGTCGCTAAACACACCAAGCTCCCATGTTTTATCAATAGTTTCTGCAGCTAGTGGAGAGCTTATTAATGCAGCTATCAGAGTCATGTTAAAAGTTTTCATGGATAAATCCTTATTAAGTTTCGGGTAATGTGATGTAATTTCTGGCTCTATAACGGATAAGAAACTCAAAAGTCACAAGTTTTTCTTAATTTTACTAAATTAACGCTAAAACTCAAAATTGTTTAGCGTAGAATGCACCCGATTTAAAAAAGTTAATGTGTATAGATAAAAATAAGAATAAAAAACATACAGATTTAATGTGACTTTTTAACGGCTCAGTCGTTAAAGAATAAAGCGATAAAACTATTGCTCGAGGATGAGATGAAAGACATAGAAAAGAGTTTAGCGAAAGAATTAAGCCGTGATGCAGATGTTGCTTTTAGTACATCAGATGATCAGCTTTTTAAGCGCGCAACCTTAACAGCAAATAATCAGCAAGGTACAAAAGATCTTGTTGCATTAGGCTTAGCTTCACTTTGGGTTGTTTTTATTAGCC
This sequence comes from Colwellia sp. BRX10-9, assembly GCF_014077405.1. Taxonomy (NCBI): domain Bacteria; kingdom Pseudomonadati; phylum Pseudomonadota; class Gammaproteobacteria; order Alteromonadales; family Colwelliaceae; genus Colwellia; species Colwellia sp. BRX10-9. The sequence continues at coordinate 156,107 of NZ_JACGVV010000005.1, forward strand.
TATTTATGAAAGTTTTAAAACCGATATTTAAACAGATGGCACCTTGCCCTAAGATAACAAGCAATAGCATAACTAATAATGAGAATAGATAATGGATACTGAAAACATCACCGACAAAGCTTACTCTGGCTTAATAACTGTTTGGCATAAAGTGGTTACTTTTTTACCTGATTTAATTGTCGCTATTTTATTTCTACTTGTCGGTTGGATTATTTCAACACTCATTAAAAACTTTCTTAATAAATCATTAATTAAAATTGGTTTTGATACGTTTTTAAATAAACTGGGTCTAGATTCACTGCTGAAAAAAATGGATGTTACTTTAACGGGTAGCCAAGTTGTTGCTAGTCTTATTTCGACATTCTTCTTACTTATCTTTTTATTAGCGGCTCTAGATATTTTAGGCTTAACCGTACTTTCCGGCTTAATCGACACTTTGGTGTTGTTTTTACCTAAATTACTTGCTTCACTCGCTGTTTTAATTTGTGGCTTCTTTGTTGCGCAAATTGTTTTTAATGGCGTAAAAATAGCCGCTAAGAATACTGGTGTTGACTATGGCCGTTCCGTTGCCGAAGTATGCCGCGGTATTATTATCGTTATTACTGTTTCTTTATCTATTACGCAATTAGACATAGATGTTTCTCTGCTAAATAACATCATGACAGTACTTATTGGCAGTGTCGGTTTAGCGGCGGCTATTTCTTTAGGTATCGGCACTAAAGCCATGGCCCAAGAAATTGTTGCTGGCGTTTATCTTCGAGAGATGTACCAAATAGGTGACGTTATTGAAGTAACAGACATTAAGGGCACCTTAGCTGTTATTGGCAGTGTTGCGAGTAAAGTGATGGCAGCCGATGAGTCGCTAACGACGATACCGAATACTTTCTTATTAGCTAATAAAGTTATTAAGCAATAGTTGAGGCTTATTTTACGGTTTGACTACGCTTAATGAACGCGAGCTTGTTACCTTAGTGCAAGCAAGCCTACCTTATGATACGCGTCTTTTTCAGCAACTAATTACACCTTATTTACCTGTTTTAAAAGGATACTGTGTAAAGTTACTTAAGCATCAGCCTGATGCCGAAGACGTCGTACAAGAAATAATTATAAAGGTACTCGCCCACTTAAAAAGCTTTAAGTGGGCGGTATCTTTTAAAGCATGGCTATTTAAAATTGCCCATAACGAATGTATCAATAAAATAAGAGATCGCCGTTGGGATACTATCGAACACAATGATGAATATCTTGAAAGTATAACCAATGATGATAATAGCCACGAAGATTTTGGGACAGCACTTTCATTATTAATGGTTAACCTGTCCTTTGCTGATCGTAATATTATGCTACTACGTTACCGCACAGGTTTGGAATTTCAAGAAATAGCCGATATTTGTCACCTCAATATTTCAGCGGTAAAAATGCGTCATAAAAGGGTTGTAGATTTTTTACAACAGCGATTAAAGCAGTAAAGTTTGGTAACCTGTGTAACTATGGATAAGATAATTTTAGGGCCGTTTTATTCAGGGTAAATATAAAAAAATCACTCGGCATTAATAAACTTTATGGTTAAGGATATATGATGATTAAACCACTATTCACTTTATTGACTGCTTTAATACTAGGCGGTCTGATCTTAACGATTCCTACAGCACAAGCTGCTGAGGTGAACATCACTTGGACGGAGCCTGATAAATACCGAGATATTGATTCAGGAACGGAAGGTCGAAAACGCTTTCGAGAAAATATGTTTAACGAATTTGAAAAACATTTATCCAAACTTGCTAAAGCATTACCCGCATCTCAAATACTTAATATAGACGTAACAGACATTGATTTAGCGGGTGACGTTCTCGCCAGCGGTCTACATCAAATCAGAGTGATTAAAGACCTTTATTTTCCAAGAATAAAACTATCATTTACATTAATAAATGCTGAGAAAGTCATAATACTTAGCGACAATGTTAATTTAAAAGATATGAGTTTTATGATGGGTGGACGCTTAAAATATAGAAATAATGCGTTAGGCTATGAAAAAAAATTGCTTGATGATTGGTTTAAAGATGCTTTCGCAAACTATGTTGATAAATAAGCGTCCCATTTTTAACGTTATATAAAGCAAAAGGCCATCTTTATAGTGTAATAAAGATGGCCTTTTTATTTTTACTTTTAAGCGGTACCGTTAATGGCTAACCGTTGCACTGTTTTCAAAGTTCGCTAAAACGGTAAAAAGCTTTTCTATTTTCTTTACCGTATCTATTAGCGTTTGTTGATCTGATGTTTTTTGCCAAAAAATTAAATCGTTCGCGACTTCTTCAACATAAGGCTGAAAAGTATTTGCCGAACATTTGAAACCAGCGTCTGCTTTAAATATTGCCTCAAAGCTTGCTTGCTTGTTTTTTCTTAAATCGGCTAAAGTCGCATCAGCGGCTAGCGATTTTTTTAAAATAATTGAAATATTATCAACGAGTTGCTTACTAACAGTTGCGCTCATAGTGTCTCTATATTGACGATTGTTTTGATATATCGCTATTATGCCAAATTGATGGGCGTTTTGTTAGCTTCTCCCGCAATTTCTCGTACTAATTTTGGCATTAAAAAGCCAGGTAATATCGCCATCATTTTTTGGACGATTATTTTTGCCTCTTCTTCACAAATATCAAAGTGAGCAACCCCTTGTACGGGATCAAACATATGTAAGTAATAAGGTTGAATACCACTATCAAATAAAGTTTCGCTGAGTTGACATAAGAGTTTGGCGTCATCGTTCACTCCTTTTAATAATACGCTTTGATTGAACAAAGGAATTCTTGCCACACGAAGTTTTTCGAGTGCTTGCTTTACTTCATCATCGATTTCATTAGGGTGATTAATATGTAAAACCATGGTTGCTTTTAATCGAGTTTCAGACAAAATGCTCACTAATGATGTTGTTATACGCTGCGGGATAACAATGGGTAAACGCGTATGAATACGCAAGCGTGTCAAATGCTTAATCGGCTCAAGTTGTTCAATAAGCCATTGTAGGTGATCATCACTTGCCATTAAAGGATCGCCACCACTGAAAATCACTTCATTAATTTCAGGATGATCGGCAATATATTTTAGCGCCGGCTGCCAACGAACCTTATTGGGACTGTTTTCATCATAAGGAAAGTGGCGACGAAAACAATAACGGCAATTAACCGCACAGCCTGACTTTATAATCATCAATACTCTGTGCTTATATTTATGCAATAAGCCTTCGGCAACAGTGTCGTGCTCTTCTAGTGGATCCATTGAATAGCCATCAGAGACAACAAACTCATCAGAGAGTGGCATAACCTGTTTAAGCAGCGGATCGTTAAAGTCGCCTTTTTTCATTCTTGTAATAAAAGGTCGGGGTACACGGACCGGAAATAACTTACGTGCGGAAAAGTGTTGCAGATAATCTTGGCTGTCAATTTCTAGCATATCTAAAAGCTTTTTCGGATCTGTAACGACATTACTTAACTCTTTTTGCCAAGAAATGTGCAATTGTTCGCTTATTTGGGGTATTATCTGCGGCATTTGTAATTTCAATTTAAATCTCTGCGTTATTTGTTTGAGTATAAGAGAACATTCATATGGCTAATTTTAGTACAAACCAATTTAAGGCTGGCCTTAAATTAATGATTGACGGCGAACCATGTAACATTTTAGAAAACGAATTAGTAAAACCAGGTAAAGGCCAAGCCTTTAGCCGCGTAAAAATTCGTAAACTAATTTCTAATAAAGTCTTAGAAAAAACCTTTAAATCAGGCGAGTCTTGCGAGGGCGCTGATGTAATGGAAACCGAGCTAGCGTACTTGTATGCTGACGGTGAATTCTGGCATTTTATGAATAATGATACCTTTGAGCAAATTGCCGCTGATGAAAAAGCAGTTGTAGATTGTATTAAATGGTTAAAAGAAGGCGATCTTTGTACCATTACTTTATGGAATGGTTCACCTATCACAGTAACAACCCCTAATTTTGTTGATCTAGATGTTACAGAAACAGATCCAGGATTAAAAGGTGATACTGCCGGTACGGGTGGAAAACCAGCAACTTTACATACCGGTGCGGTTATTCGTGTACCGCTATTTATTCAAATTGGTGAGACAGTTAAAGTGGATACGCGTACGGGTGAATACGTATCGCGTGCAAGTAAATAAGCACTTTTAACGATTATCTACTGTGCTATTTTCAATAAGCGTCTTAATAAGTAGCCAGTGCATTTGGGCTACTTAGCTTTATTGTCACTTAGCAATGAATAAAATTTAGTATTAAAAAAACCTGCTAATGCAGGTTTTTTTATAGATAAACGACTAGTTTATCTGTCTAGTATGAAGTTTTAGATAATCAAATAGCTCTTTGTAATACTTGCCAAGCTTTTCTGCTTTTTTCTCTTTTGCCGCTTGTCGTATTAATTGACGTAGCTTTTGTCTTTCCATCGACTCATGCTCGTTCAGTAAAGCTTCAACAAAGTCATTACCCTCATCAATAGCGTCATCACGCATCTTTTCAAGCTTAACAAACTTAGCTGTTTCTTGTTGATGCTTATTTGCCATAACATCAAGAGCATGTTTAATTGGCTCTAAATCAGATTCTGATAATATTCTTGCCAAGTGGCGAACATGGCGACGTAATGCTTCATGTTTGTTTTTAATTTTATCAGCTAAAATTAAGGCGTCCTTAATCTCCTCAGTAAAAGGAATTTTACTGCGCTGATGCTTAGATAAATCAATAAGCGACTGTCCAAAGATTTGTAACTGGATCATTTCACGCTTTACTTCTGATTTACTTTTTAATTCTTCATCTAATTCATCGATATCGTTAGCAGAGTCGGGCATAATATTCGTTATTAAAGTGATAATTATCGCTATTATACTCGTAAGTGCTTATGGTATACAGCGCATATTCTCCAATTTCCTGCATTTATAGAAGAAAACAATAAATTATGACTGAAACGATGAACGCTAAACAATCGATGAACGAACAATTAAGAGACGTTGAGCAACGTGTAGCACAAGTACTCGACTTAGCAAAATCGCTAGGAGCAGATGCAGCTGAAGCTTCTATAAGCCGCCAACAAGGGTTAAGTGTTGGTACGCGGTTTGGTGAAGTTGAAACGGTTGAGTTTACTAATGACGGTGCATTGGGTATTACTGTTTACCAGCAAGGTCGTAAAGGGAGTGCTTCAACCGCAGATTTATCAGAAGCGGCGTTAAAACAAACAGTACAAGCGGCGGTTAATATTGCAAAGTATACCTCTGTTGACGACTGTTCAGGATTAGCAGACAAGGACATGCTTGAAATGTCGCCTGCTGATTTAGACTTATATCACCCAAAAGTTTTAACAACAGACCAAGCTATTCAACTCGCCAAAGAATGTGAAGATAGTGCGCTAGCGTATGATCCTCGTATTACTAACTCAGATGGTGCATCACTTGATAGCTTTGAAGGCTATAAAGTGTATGGCAATAGCAATGGGCAGATTGTTGGCTATCCAAGTTCTCGACATAGTTTGAGCTGCGTAATGATCGCCTCTGAAGGTGATGATATGCAAAGAGATTATGCTTACACCGTCAATCGTGATTTTGATTTAATGGATAATGGCATCGCTATTGGTGTGCAAGCATCAAAAGAAGCGCTATCGAGATTAAATGCTCAAAAATTACCGACAGGAAAAGTGCCGGTGATGTTTCGTGCCGACATTGCTAATTCCATTTTTGGACATTTTATAGCGGCGATCAGCGGTGGTAATTTATACCGTAAATCATCTTTTTTAATGGACGCTATTGGCAAACAAGTTTTTCCTGACTTTTTAAATATCAGTGAACGCCCTCATATTTTAAAAGGGTTAGCGAGTAGTGCTTTCGACAGTGAAGGAATAAAAACGGTTGACCGTGAAATTATTGTTGATGGTTGTTTAGAGACCTATCTATTAACCAGTTATTCAGCACGTAAGTTAGGACTTAGATCTACTGGCCATGCCGGAGGTATTCATAATTGGCAAATTAATGCCAAAGGTTCTGCCAATGGCGGTGACTTTAATGCCATGTTGAAAAAACTCGGTACTGGCTTTCTTGTCACTGAATTAATGGGACAAGGCGTTAATGTAGTCAATGGTGATTATTCACGTGGCGCTGCCGGTTTCTGGGTTGAAAACGGTGAAATTGCTTACCCGGTATCAGAAGTTACCATTGCGGGTAATTTATCTGATATCTTTAAAGGCTTAGTTGCTGTCGGTAGTGATGTTGACTTACGAGGCAGTATTTTAACGGGTTCATTGTTAATTGAAGAGATGCAGGTTGGCGGCAATTAATCAAATCGTGTTATTTTAATAAGGTACATTTGATTATTAAAACCAACAGACTAGTATTGAGATCTTGAAAAGGTATCAAGATCTCAATAAGCCCATATCTAGTTTAGGTTAGGAATAAAGTTGCAGTACCTAAGAAAGCGAATATTCCAACCACATCGGTAATCGTTGTTAATATCACACTACCAGCGAGAGCAGGGTCAATATTCATCCTTTTCAAAAACAGCGGGATAGCGACACCAGCGATACCAGCAGCGGTTAAATTCATTAACATTGCAAAGGCTATAACGCCACCAAGCATTAAATTTTGTTGCCAAATAGCCACAACACCAGCAATTAATACCGCCCAGATAACGCCATTAAGAAAACCAACAGCAAGTTCTTTCTGAATAAGTATTCTCGCATTTGAGTCGCCAACATGGCCTAGCGCAATGGCGCGAACAACCAGTGTTAAGGTTTGGTTACCGGCAACACCACCCATACTAGGCACTAAAGAATTTAAAATAGCTAAAATAGCCAGTTGGCTTAAAACACCTTCGAACATACTCGATACAGCAACAGCAAGTAGTGCGGTAATGAGATTAACGCCAAGCCAAATAGAGCGTTGTTGCGTGCTTTTTAAAACCGGAGCAAAGGTATCTGCCTCTCCATCTAAACCCGCCATACTCATCATCGAATGTTCGGCATCTTCACGAATAATATCGATAACATCGTCTATCGTGATACGACCAAGCAAACGGCCTTCATCATCAATCACTGGTGCAGAGAACCAATCAAATTTTTCAAAGAGTTGTGCTACGTCACTATCAGACAAATGCACTTGAATTGCTTCGATATCTTTATCAATGAGTGTTGAGACGATAATTTCAGGTTTGGCGGTAATTATCGCCGCTAGAGAAACGGCGCCAATAAAGTGATTTTTACCATCGACCACATAAAAAGAATCGGTCGCTTCAGGTAAATCACCTCGTAAGCGTAAATAGCGCAATACCACATCAACCGTTACATCGGGACGAATTGTTATGGTATCGGTGTTCATGATACCGCCAGCGGTATCTTCTTCAAATGATAACGCTGCTTCGACTCGACCTCGGTCTTGCGAGTCCATAGCACTTAATACTTCTTGATAAACACTATCGGGTAGAGTACGTAAAACTTCAGCTAAATCATCAACATCCATGCCTTCAGCAACGGCGGCTAATTTTTCAGGGCGGATAGTTTTTAAAATGCCTTTTCGAACTTCCTCATTGAGTTCTTCAAGTACTTCACCGTGATTATCAGCGTCGATAAGTTGCCATAAAACGGCACGACTTTTCGGGTGAGATGACTCTAATATTAAAGCAATATCATAAGCTGGCATGTTCTGTAGTAATTTTCGAACGTGCACAAACATTCCGCTACCAAGTGCTTTATTGACTTGTTGCAGGCGTTGATGATTTTGTTGTTGCTCTGATATTTCCGGCATAAAGTTTTCCTGTGCCGCAGTAATACGAAAATTATATTGTTTATATCTTAGTCAAGATGCGCTGGCTAAGGTGTTGTAATGAATGATAACGTAACTTTATTTTTTATTCAGTCTTTTTATCATTCGTCTTCATCAAATTTATCAGAAAATAACTGGCATACATCGTTAAGTGCTTGTTGAGCATCTTCTCCTTGGGTAATCACCTCTACGGTTTTTCCAAAGCCACCGGCCAGTAACATTAACCCCATAATACTACTGGCATCAGCTTCTTTGCCCTCTAAGCAAATAGTAACGTTAGCATTAAGCTTTTGGCTTAACTGGGCAAGTTTAGTGGCAGCACGTGCATGTAATCCCAGTTTATTGCTAATGGTTAATGATTTATTATATTTTGGCATACAGTGACCGTTATTAAGTGCTTTGTATTTTAATATCGCGATGATGAGACTGAACATCTTCGCGTTCTTTTCTAAGATTGTTTGCTAATATTTCTGCAATATAAACCGATCGGTGTTTTCCACCCGTACAACCAATGGCGATAGTAATATAGCTGCGATTGTTTCTTTCTAAGTGGGGTAACCACGTCATCATAAAACTGTTAATTTGCCAGATAAATTTAGTGACAATCGGTTGGCTAGCAAGAAAGTCTCGCACGGGTTGATCTAAACCGGTAAAACCTTTTAAGTCTGTTTCCCAAAAAGGGTTAGGCAGAAAACGGGCATCAAAAACATAATCTGCGTCTTGTGGTACACCGTGTTTAAAGCCAAAAGATTCAAACACCACCACCATAGATGCCGAGGTTTTGCCTAAAATTCGCTCACGCACTAAATCAGATAATTGATGAGGTGATAACTGACTGGTATTAATATACAAACCCGCACGCGTGGAAATAGGCTCAAGCAGCTTTTTCTCTAAAGAGATGGCTTGGTCGAGTGGGATATTTTGTTTAATCAAAGGATGTAAACGACGCGTTTCACTAAAACGTCGAATAAGATCAGAGTCATCAGCATCTAAATACAGAATATCGAGTTTTACTGTTTTTGGTAGATAATCTAATATTTCTGAAACGTCATTAGGATCATTGGGTAAGTTACGTACATCTAAACTAACCGCTACCTTGTCGTAATCATTAATAACGGTATGTGCTAATGCAGGCAATAAATTCACCGGAATATTATCGACACAGTAGTAGCCTAAATCTTCGAGTACACGTAAGGCGACACTTTTACCTGACCCTGAGCGACCACTGACTATCAAGAGTTTCATTTGAGTTTTCCTGGATTATTATTAGATTTTATTAACGTTTAGCATGCTTTATTAAAGTAAAAAGCTCTTGCGAATTTTGGCATTTTCTTACTTGCTTTGCGAACTGTTTAGTACTAAATATTTGCGCAATACTTTGTAAGGTATCTAAATGTTGTTGGCAGTTTTCTTCGGGGACAAATAACGCAATAATAATATCGACAGCACGGTTGTCTATCGCATCAAATTCAACGGCTTGTTCACTGGTCAGCAATACAGCAATAACTTGTGACGTGTTAGTTAATCGACCATGAGGAATCGCAATGCCATTTCCTATGCCGGTAGAGCCAACTTTTTCACGCGCCATTAAGCTTTCGAATAATTGATGAGTATCAATATTATCGAATTTTTTTGCCGCAGTTTCGCTAATTATTTCAAGGAGTTTTTTTTTGCTTGTACCCTTAATCGCACACAGGGTGCAATCAAGGGTAAGGATATCTTGCAACTTCATTATACTACTTAGATTCTTTGGTGAGTGAACAGGCGATAAACAGCATTAATGCTGATTCGTTTTACCTTTGTACTTCAATATTTGCCGGTCAAGCTTAACAACAAGACTATCAATAGAGGCATACATGTCAGCATTTTCAGCTTTTGCATGTAAATCAGAGCCACTAACGTGAACAGTCGCTTCAGCAATTTGATTTGATTTTTCAACGGTGAGAACAACATGAACATTATTGATATGATCAAAATGTCGGCTTAATTTTGCCATCTTAGTCGTGACGTTTTCTCGTAAAGCTTCGGTAATGTCAACATGGTGGCCAGAAAGATTAATTTGCATAAGCTTAATTCCTCATCTTTTCGTTAAAGTAAACTTTTTCGTTGGTTAGAAGGTGGAATAGAAAGTGACTCTCGATATTTTGCTATGGTGCGTCGAGCTACATTTATCCCTTGATCGGCTAATAAATCAGCCATTTTACTATCACTAAGTGGTTTTGCTGGGATTTCGGCAGCAACAAATTTTTTGATTAATGCACGAATAGCTGTTGATGAGCATTCGCCACCGCTTTCGGTGCCAACATGGCTTGAGAAGAAAAACTTCAGTTCGAAAATTCCACGTGGCGTATGCATGTACTTTTGTGTCGTCACTCGTGAAATGGTTGATTCATGCATATCGACAGCTTCGGCAATATCATTTAAAACCATTGGACGCATGGCTTCATTACCATGTTCAAAAAAGCCAATTTGACGTTGCACAATACAGTTTGACACTTTTAATAAGGTATCATTACGGCTTTCTAAGCTTTTAATAAACCATTTAGCTTCTTGTAAATTTGAGCGAATAAATTGTGTGTCAGCTGTCGACTTCATCGAACGTGACATCGAAGCATATTGCTGATTCACCGAAAGTTTTGGCGCAGTATCAGGATTTAATTCAACCACCCAACGGCCATTTTTCTTTTCAACAGAAACATCAGGAATAACATACTGATCGTCACTCTTCATCACACTATCGCCGGGTCTAGGGTCAAGTGATTGAATAAGACGCACCACTTCGCGCAGTTGCTCTTCTTTTAGTCGAGTTTTACGCATTAATGTACGATAGTCTCGGCTACCCAGCAGATTAATATGGTCACGCAAAACTAACTTACTTTCTGCTAACCAAGGTGTAGCGGGGTCAAATTGATTAAGTTGAATGATTAAACATTCTGAAATAGAACGAGCAGCGACACCGACAGGATCAAAGAGGTTAATACGTTTTAGTACCACCTCAATTTCATCAAGCTCTACTCCTTCAATGGCAACACTTTCTAAAATGTCTTCACTAGATACCGTTAAGTAACCGGCGTCATCAACAGCATCAATAATTGCTGTCGCTATAGCGCGGTCTGTTTCGGTAAAAGGGCTTAATTCCATTTGCCAGCGCAAATGATCTTGAATGGAGTCTTGAGTCTCGCCTTGGTAAGTATAATCTTCTGAAGCTGGGCCTGAGCTTGAACTTGCTGCACCGGCCGTGTAGTTATCATCCCAAGTGGTATCCATGTTTAATTCTTCAGGGATATCGTTCTTGTCCATGGCTTCAGTGGTGGTGATTTCATCAATGGTAGGCGTAGCGTCTTCGCTACCATCAGAAGCAGGGGCTTCTTTAACATCACCAGTACCGGCAGTGTGAGCTTCTTCAAGGTTGTCAGTACTTTTATCTTCGGGATTATTTGAAGACTCATCCATTTCTAATAATGGATTACTTTCTAAGGCTTCCTGAATTTCTTGTTGAAGCTCTAACGTAGACAGTTGCAGCAATTTGATTGCTTGCTGCAATTGTGGCGTCATGGTTAATTGTTGTCCTATGCGGAGTTGTAGAGTAGGGCGCATTTAGGTCATTAACTTCCTATTATTTTTAATGGGATATTTTCGTTTTTTTCATACGAAGATACTATTCATTTACTGACTACTATAGCGTGAATTGTTCACCAAGGTATACATCTCTTACGTGTTGATTTGCAAGAATTTGATCTGCAGTACCTTCTGCAATAAGTTCACCATGACTAACAATATACGCATGTTCACATACATCGAGAGTTTCACGTACATTGTGATCAGTGATCAACACACCAATGCCACGTTCTTTTAAGTGTAGAATAATTTTTTTAATATCACCTACTGAAATTGGGTCAACACCAGCAAAAGGTTCATCTAATAAAATAAATTTTGGTTCAGCAGCTAATGCGCGAGCAATTTCTACTCGGCGGCGTTCACCACCAGATAAGCTCATGCCTAAATTATCTTTGATATGACCTATGTTGAATTCTTCAACAAGATGTTCTAATTTCTCTTCACGTTCAGCATCTGATAATTCTTTTCGTGTTTGTAAAATAGCCATAATATTGTCGTAAACACTGAGTTTTCGAAAAATAGAGGCTTCTTGTGGTAAATATCCGATGCCTTTTCTCGCACGCTCATGCATAGGCGCTAACGTCAGGTTTTCGTCATTTAAGATAATATCGCCACTATCACTTTCAACTAAACCCACAATCATATAAAAAGAAGTTGTTTTTCCGGCACCATTTGGGCCCAGTAAACCGACTATTTGTCCTGCTGAAACTTGCATACTGACATTTTTAACCACTTTTCTGCCTTTATAGGCTTTGGCAAGGCCTTTTGCCATTAGGGTGCTAGTGCTCATAAATTAATTTTTTCCTGAGTTTTCGCGTCTGTGGTTGTCGCTTTAATTTTTTCTTTCGGCTGAAAAATCGTTTTAGTGCGTTCGTTAGATTTACTTTCAGCATTGACATACTGAGTGGCAATATTGTAAGTAATTCTACTGCCACTAACCTCACTACCTTCTTGCTGTAATAACGCATTTCCTGAAATTATCACTAAATTATTTGCGGGCTCATATCTTATTTCGTCTGCTTGTAAGCTAAGAGGAGTGCCATCGGCTAAGGTTTGTTTAAAGGTTGCTGGCTTCCCTTTAGCGATATAGGTTTTTTCTTCACTGCCAGATTGAGTCAGCACTTGTACTAAATCAGCACGTATAACTAATGAACCTTGAGTGATCACCACGTTATCAATATAGCTGAATATTTTATTTTTAAGATCAACGGCTTGTCTTGAAGCGTTAATTTCAATCTTTTGTTTTATATCAAATTTTTCAGCGAAAGCTGACGAAAATAGCGGAGTTGATAACAATAAGCACAGTAGGCTATTTTTTAACAATTTCATAAATTGATTTCACATGTTTAGTTAGTGTCATTTGGTTGGTGTTTAAGTCGACAATTAAACCTTTACCATCGATGGTAAATCCTTTACCGATAATTTTAATTTCTTGTTCTGAACTTATGATGTTAGTTTTTAGATCAAGTTCAAAGTATTTTCCTTGAACTTCTTGTAATAAGCTATCGGGATCTGTTGCTAACAGGCGGACATGCTTTGCTAATTTTACCCGGTTGTTATTGTATAATATGCCTTCATTGGCAGATATTTTCCATGCGGGCGCATCATTTTTTGGATGAAGTGTGTATTGAGGAAACTCAAAGTTGGTAATACTTAACTCAGGGTAATGTTCCATACGATGGGCATCAACAACATAAGCTAAGCTTCCTTGATGTTTATAAACATTACTGTGTAAATTTTCGGCAATAAAATCAGGGGTCAGCGTCTTATCAATCGCTTGTAATTGTGGTGCTGAGGAATTTCTCCATTCAATTATACCGTAAACGCCTCCCGCAATTAGAAAAAACAACAAGGTTAAACTATAAAGTCGATTCATATACTCGCACCCGAAGCATTTGCTAAGGTGTTTTGGCTAAGCATGATTAAATCGCATATTTCTCGAACAGCACCAAAACCGCCATGGTTAAAAGTGGTGTAATTTGCGATAGATAAAATACTTGGGTGGGCATCTTGAACAGCAATACCCAAGCCTACAGCGTTGATACACTCATAATCAGGCATATCATCACCAATATAAGCAATTTCCTCGAGGGATAGCTTTAATTGCTTAGCCATCGTTTTCAAGGCGGGTAATTTATTTTCTTCACCTTGCACTATATATTTAACATTTAAGGCTGACATACGTGTTGCGACAATATTTGATGTTCTCCCGGTGATCACCGCTACATCGACACCGCTGGCGCCTAATGCTTTTATGCCGTAGCCATCTTTAGTGTGAAAAGCTTTTAATTCTTCACCATCGTTACCCAAATAAATACGGCCATCAGAAAAAACGCCATCAATATCACATATCAGCAGCTTTATTTTTTTCATGGTATTGAATGCTGTGTCAGTAATTTCGCCATAGAGTGTTTGCATATTAGATAAGACCTGATTTTAGTAAGTCGTGCATATTCATTGCGCCAATAGGTATATTATTGTCATTAACAATAATTAAACCATTAATTTTTTTGTCTTCCATGATTTTTAAGCCTTCGGCGGCTAGCATATCTTGATGAGCCACAGTGGGATTTTTTGTCATCACTGATGCAATAGTATCAAGATGTATATCAATACGTTCATCAAGAATACGACGTAAATCTCCGTCAGTGAATAAGCCTTGTAATTGACCACTCTCGTCGACTACCGCCGTCATCCCCAAACCTTTTAATGATACTTCAACCAACGCATCCTTAATTTTAGCATTAGCATTTACAGTTGGTAAGCGCTCACCACTATGCATTATATCGCTAAGACGTAGTAATAGGCGTTTTCCTAAACTACCACCGGGATGAGAGAGTGCGAAGTCGTCAGCGGTAAAGCCGCGAGCATTTAATAAGGCAACAGCGAGTGCATCACCCATTACTAGGGTTGCTGTGGTACTTGATGTTGGCGCTAATCCTAGTGGACAAGCCTCTTGTGAAACAGCAACACAGACATGGGTATCGCCTAGTTTTGCTAAGGTTGAGGCTGGATTCCCCGTCATCGCAATAAGTTTAGCGCCAATACGTTTTATGACTGGCACTATTGCTAACACTTCACTGGTTTCGCCCGAGTGCGAAATAGTTAACACGACGTCATCACCGGTTATCATACCTAAATCACCGTGACTTGCTTCACCAGGGTGAACAAAAAAAGAAGGTGTGCCGGTGCTCGCCAGCGTTGCAGCAATCTTGCCACCGATATGGCCTGACTTGCCCATGCCAGCAATAATAACCCTACCTTTACAGTTAAACATTAACTGACAGGCATATTCAAAGTTCTCATCAATGTACTGGGCTAACTCTGCAATAGCCTGTTGTTCTATGTGAATAACGTCTAACGCTAGTTGTTTGAAATCGTTCATTATTAGCCCGTTTTTATTTTGTAAATTGCTATTATAGTGTTTGTTATTGCTTTATTTGACTAAAAAGTAGCGCTTGATAAGCGATAAAAGCGCCTATTAATAACAAACCTTTTAAGCGGCCAATGCAAAACTTTCCGGCACGACGAGTAAAACACAGTATAAATAATAATACGGTAACGCCAAGCATGTAAGGAGCGTCACGTGCTGCGGCATCTGAATCTACTTCGCCCGGTGCAATTAAGCCAGCGAGCGAGAGTACGGCCAAAATATTAAAGATATTAGAGCCAATAATACTCCCTAGCGCTAAATCATCTTCTTTCTTGATAATACTCATAATACTTGCAGCAAGTTCTGGCAAGCTTGTGCCAACGGCAATAACGGTCAAACCAATCACTAAGTCACTTATGCCAAATGCTTTAGCAATAAAAACGGATGAATCGACCAGGTAGCTAGCACTCATAGGTAAGAAAATAATACCAACGACTAGCCAAAGTAAAGATTTAGGTTTGCTAACCGCGTCAGGCACTTCTTGTTCAGCTTCAATGATCAATGGATCATCAATTGGCCGAGTTTTAGAGGCTCTTATGGTGATAAAAAGTAACGCAAATATATAAACAAAAAAGCCGATCATCAGTGATAAGCCTTCGTTAAAGCCAAAGTAATCGTCAGAAAGCATCCAATAGGCTAGGGCGGTAACAATTAAAATTAATGGAATTTCTCGTCTTACCGTTGATGAGGATACGTTTAAAGGTTGAAATAATGCCGTTATACCCAGTACCAAAGCAATGTTAGTAATGTTTGAACCGATTGCGTTACCGATAGCTGTATTATTGTTACCGTCTAAAGATGCTGTCGCTGCAATCATCATTTCTGGAGCAGATGAACCCATGGCAACAATAGTTAAACCAATAATCATCGGTGAGATACCAAAATTTCTTGCTAATGATGAGGCACCAAAAACAAATTTATCAGCACTCCATACCAGAGTAACAAGTGAAACAAGTAAAATTAGAATCTGTAATAACATTAAGGGCTCCTATATTAAGAGCGTAAATTGTCGCTGGTTGCGAAGCAAAAACAAAGAGAAATAATCAGATCTTGGTAAAAAAGTGCCCAAAAGGCGGTTTTTTTACATGCCATTGTTAAAAAATAGCCAAAGTAAAAATTTCATTAAAGCAAAAATATATCTTCTGAGAGTAAAATCTTACACTTTATTACGTTTTTACACGCTTTCTTACGATTTTTATTTACATTTTTAACGCAATTTTAATGACGTTTTTTGATTGCTCAGGTAAAATTCACCTGACTTTAATAATAACAACCAGTGACGTTATATAAATCTTATGCCTGAAAACTTGGTCGATATCCAGAACCTTACGTTTAAACGTGATGAACGAGTGATCTATGATGATATTAGTTTGTCGATCCCTAAAGGAAAAGTTACCGCGATAATGGGGCCAAGTGGTATTGGTAAAACCACCTTATTACGTTTAATTGGCGGTCAACTCAGACCCAATTCAGGTAAAATACTTTTTGACGGACAAAATATTCCAACATTATCACGCAGTGCACTTTATGAAGCGCGTAAACGTATGAGCATGTTGTTTCAAAGTGGCGCGTTATTTACCGATATGAGTGTTTACGACAATATTGCTTTTCCGATGCGCGAACACAGTACCTTGTCAGAATCGTTAATTGAAAAAATGGTATTAATGAAACTTGAGGTCGTTGGTTTACGCGGTGCACGAAATTTAGCACCTGGCGAACTTTCTGGTGGCATGGCACGAAGAGTTGCCCTTGCCCGCGCTATCGCCTTAGACCCTGAACTTATTTTGTATGATGAGCCTTTTGCGGGACAAGACCCTATTTCAATGGGTGTTATTGTTCGTTTAATAAAAGATTTAAATGAAGCATTAGGTTTAACCTCAGTTGTGGTCTCACATGACGTTACAGAAGTAATGAGTATTGCCGATTACATTTATATTATTGCTGAAAAGAAAATTATTGGTCATGGCACACCGTCAGAGATAAGTAAGCAAACATCACCACTGGTGCAACAATTTATTCAAGGTGAAGCTGATGGTCCCGTACCATTTCATTTTTCTAGCGCCCCTTATCAAGATGAATTAATGGGTAAGGAGCCTAAATAATGAATAGTTTACAAAGTTTAGGGCATAACATTATTGCCACGATTACGGGATTAGGGCGAGCAATAGTTTTATTACTTTCTGCATTGCTTCATGTGCCGAATGTACGTAAAGGCTTTCCTCTATTGGTGCAGCAGTTATATTCTGTTGGCGTACTTTCACTGATGATAGTGGTGGTATCCGGTTTATTTATTGGCATGGTTATCTCTTTACAAGGCTATACTATTTTAGTGGGCTATGGTGCTGAAGGCAGTTTAGGACCTATGGTCGCACTATCTTTACTCCGTGAATTAGGCCCTGTGGTTGCGGCACTATTATTTGCAGGACGTGCAGGCTCGGCATTAACCGCCGAAATTGGTTTAATGAAAGCAACAGAACAATTATCAAGTTTAGAAATGATGGCAATTGATCCGTTACGTCGTGTGATTGCACCAAGATTCTGGGCAGGGTTTATTAGTTTACCTTTGCTAGCCGCTATTTTTTCTGCCGTAGGGATATTAGGTGGTCATCTCGTCGGTGTTGAATGGTTGGGCGTAGACAGTGGTACATTCTGGTCAGTGATGCAGGCTCAAGTTGATTTTCAAAAAGATATTCTTAATGGGGTGATAAAATCGGTTGTTTTTGCTTTTGTTGTCACTTGGATAGCTGTTTATAAAGGTTACGATTGTGTACCAACATCAGAAGGTATTAGTCGAGCGACAACTTCAACAGTTGTACAATCATCATTATTGGTTTTAGGGTTAGATTTTGTATTAACAGCATTAATGTTTGCGAGTTAATGTTTGCTGTTAGTTAATTTTTATAATAATTTTTATTTTAGGTTTGGTGGAAGACATGGTGTCGAAAAAAATTGAGTTAATGGTAGGTTTATTTGCAGCAATAGGTATTGCTGCGTTGCTTATGCTTGCGCTGAAAGTTGCTGATAGCGGTATTTCCGGTAATAGTGAGACATATCAACTTTATGCTAAGTTTGATAACATTGGCGGTCTAAAAGTTCGTTCAGCGATAAAAGTGGGTGGTGTTGTTGTCGGTCGTGTTAGTCATATTACCATCGATGCAAAAGATTATACGCCGGTAGTCACTTTAGATATTTATACACAGTATATTAATTTTTCAGAAGCAACGTCGGTCTCTATTTTAACCGCAGGTTTGTTGGGTGAGCAATATGTTGGCTTACGACCTGGTTTTGTTGATGAATCGGTAGGCACGCTAGTTCCAGGTGACTTTATTGAAGATACTAAACCCGCATTAGTATTAGAAGAATTAATAGGACAATTTTTATTTAGTCAAGGAAGTGACTAGCAGGTTTACCAATGGAGAGTAGTAATATAATGAAAAAATTATTTACAGTAATAATCGCTTTAGCATTAATGGTGAGTATTAGTGCAACAGCAAAAGCGGTTGACAGTAAAAATCCGTACGCGATGATCGAAACGGTAGCGAAAGTAACGTTTAAACGTTTTTCTGACGAACAACCAGAGATTCGTAAGAACCCTGAAATATTGAAAGATATCGTTCGTGAAGAGTTGATGCCTTACATTAATTACCGATATGCAGCATTGAAAGTTATCGGTTTTAAAAACTTTGAACAAACAACTTCGCAAAGCAGAGCTGATTTCGTTGATGTTTTTAGAGAGTATTTAGTTACCTCATATGCACAAGTCTTTACCTTGTATAAGCAACAAGAAGTTGAATTTGAACCAGAAAGAGACTTTGATGACGCTAAGGTTGTTGCTGTTAGAACCTCGGTTTTAGACCCAGGTAGACCACCTATTGATATTTCATTTCGTGTTAGAAGAAATACCACAACCAATGAATGGAAAGCTTACGATATGGTCGCCGAAGGTGTTAGTTTGCTTGATAGTAAAGAAGCAGAGCTTAGCGGCTTAATACGTCAAAAAGGTTTGCCATACGTTACTGAAATGTTAAAAGAAAAAAGCGATCAAAAAATCGTTTTTAAGTAGCGTTAATAGGCTATTTCTGTGAAGATTAGGAATTGAAGTGAAGAAAATTAGTTTTATTGAAAAAGATTCCCGAGTAGTTTTTAGTGGTGAATTAACCTTATTAACTATTGATAATTCATTTGAAAAAAAATCAAAAGCTTTGATTAAATCAGGGGTGTTAATCTTTGATTTGTCAAATGTTTCAAAAGTCGATACGGCTTGTTTAGCTTGGCTACTTGCCATGCTAGAATTAAGTAATAAGACTGACTGCCAATTAACTTTTGATAATTTACCAAAAGATTTAATTAAATTAGCTCAGTTAAGTTGTGTTGATATGTTCTTACCAAAAACTGATAGTACGCTTAATCAGTAACCGGAGATAAATGTGGAAGTTTCAGATATAGAAAAATTACTTAATGATGCCCTTGAACTTGATGAGTTACATGTTGCATTTGATGGATCACAATGCAAAGTGATTGCGGTTGCAGACTTTCTTGGTGAATTAAGCCGTGTAAAGAAGCAACAAGCAATATATGCACCTTTAGCAGAGACTATAAAAGCGGGTGCAATTCATGCGGTATCGATTAAAACTTTCACAACGTCAGTTTGGCAGCGTGAAAAAATGTTTAATCTTCCGCTTTAATTTTTCATAACCAAATAAGAATATTCTATTGGATGCATTTAAAATAACAGGTGGTACGGCCCTAAAGGGTGAAGTAACCATCTCGGGCGCAAAAAACGCCGCTTTACCGATATTAATGTCAGCACTTCTCTCTAAGACACCTATTACATTTAGTAACGTTCCTAAGTTAAATGATATTGAAACGACGATTAAATTGCTAAGTCAATTAGGTGCTAAAGCTCATTGGTCTGGTGACAATGAATTAGTTATCGATGCAAGTACCATAGATCATTGCCGTGCATCGTACGAGTTAGTTAAAACTATGCGCGCATCTATATTAGTTTTAGGTCCGTTATTGGCGCGTTTTGGTCATGCTGAAGTTTCTTTGCCCGGCGGTTGTGCTATTGGCGCAAGACCAGTGAATTTACATATTCACGGTTTAAAGTTAATGGGCGCAGACATAGACGTTGAAAATGGTTATATCATCGCTCGCAATAATGGGCGTTTAAAAGGTGCGACCATTTTTATGGATACGGTAAGTGTTACCGGCACTGAAAACTTGATGATGGCTGCAGCATTAGCTGACGGTATTACCACGATCGAAAATGCTGCCCGCGAACCAGAAATTGTTGATTTAGCTAAGTGCTTAAACGCTATGGGCGCTAAAATTTCTGGCGCAGGTACAGATACACTGAGCATAGAGGGTGTTGCCGAGTTATCAGGCACACAGTATCGTGTTATGCCAGATCGTATTGAAACAGGCACTTTTTTAGTGGCTGCTGCGGTTACTCAAGGCAAGGTTAAGTGTTTAAATACAGATCCTAAAGCTTTAGAAGCGGTTTTAAGTAAGTTACAAGAAGCTGGCGCAGAAATTACCTCCGGTGATGATTGGATCGAGCTAACGATGAATCAGCGACCAAAGGCGGTTAATATTCGCACTGCTCCTCATCCTGCTTTTCCTACGGATATGCAAGCACAGTTCGTGACAATGAACGTAATTGCAAAAGGTATGGCAACGACAACAGAAACTATTTTTGAAAATCGTTTTATGCATGTTCCTGAACTACAACGCATGGGCGCTGATATTAGTCTCGAAGGCAATACCGCTATTTCTTGTGGTGTTGAATCACTAAACGGTGCGCAAGTAATGGCAACAGACTTACGTGCATCAGCAAGTTTAGTGATTGCTGGCTTAGTGGCGACCTCAGAAACACAAGTTGACCGTATTTATCATATTGACCGCGGTTACCAAAATATTGAAGATAAACTACAAGCACTTGGTGCGAATATTACGCGCATTAAAGCGAGTTAGTCTGAAATTAAGATAAAAGATACGATTGATTAAAGCACCTTTTTAGGTGCTTTTTTTATCGCTCAATATAATGAATGGCTTAGCTGCATATTATCAGTGTTGTTATTTTGCTGAAATAACCAGATAAGTAAACTCGTTACGCTATTAATTAGCAATACCCTATTCTCTTAAACTGCTAGAATGCGACGTTATAGGTAAGCTTGAACAAAGCACGATAAATTGGCAAGTTATAAAGTGTTCAATACAAATAACACAGTAACAGAATGAGAGTATCCAGATGAATAGCATTGATCTTTTTGTAAAAAATTGGGGCAGTAAAAGCGCCATGGTACCGATAGCCAGTGAGGATATAACCGAGCTAGAATTAAAATTATCTGCTTACTTGCCTGATGCATATAAATATTTGATTTCGACTTACGGTTTGGTACACACGCCAAATGTATTAACTAAAATCTGTGATTTAGGTGTCGATATTACCGAAGTACAAGATTTTTTAAGCCTTGATGATGTTTTTTCGCTCTCAAAGTTATATGAAATGACCGGTATGCCAAAAGGCCATATCTTGTTTGCATCTGATTGTAAGGGCAGTATGTTTTGCTTCAAACTTAGTGATTGTGCACACAGACAAGCAGACAGTGCAGTATGGTTCTATGATCACACGGCGGTAACGGTTAATCAGGTCGCTAATTCTTTTACAGAATGGCTGGAGGCGTTTAATGAACTTTGATATTACAGAACTTGGTGTTCAGGAAAAATATCGCCTACTCAATGGTGGTGTTACACCAAGACCAATCGCTTGGATCAGTACACGTTCTAAAGACGGTGTTGACAATCTTGCTCCTTACTCTTTTTTTACGGTGGCCAGTTGTAATCCTCCGGTACTTCTCTATACGCAGGTAACGCAACGCAGTGGTCTTGATAAAGACACCTTACAAAACTTAAGAGAAACGGGTGAATGTGTTATCAATATTGTAAATAGCTCATTATTGGCCCAAATGAACAAAACAAGTGCCAGTATTAGTCTCGATGAAAGTGAGTTTGACTTTGCAGGGGTTGATAAAATAGGTAGCTGTAGCGTGGCACCATTTTCGGTTAAAGCGTCGCCAATTCGTTATGAATGCACATTAAGAGAACTTATTACTCTCGGTGATTTACCTGCTGGAGGAACGCTTGTGCTTTTAGATGTAAAGTCTATTTATGTTCGTGATGACCTATACAACGAAGCAGGCATAAACCAAGTGTTAATTGATTCTGTTGGTAAAATGGGCGGAGATGGTTATAGTCTCACATCAGAATATCTAGCCCTTGATCGCCCATAAATTTACAATTAAAGTTTGTTTAAATGGTTAACCGTGACGAACTAAAAATATCAAATATCAAATATCAAATATCGACCTCATCGATTAGTCAGAATACTAATAGAATGACAGTCGTTTAGTATCTAATAAGAGCCGTTATTATGCATTCAAAAATACAATTAAGTAAAGAAGACCTCAGACAAGATAAACCGACCCGCGATGAATATGTAAAGCAGGCAAAAATCCCTTTAGTATTGGTTTTAGATCATGTCACTAATAGCTACAACATAGGTGCATTTATTCGTTTAGCGGATGCTTTTGCTATTCAAAAAATTATTGTTTGTGGCGAACTCACAATTTCAGATAAAAAATTGAAAAAGGCCTCTAGAAATGAAGCGAAATGGGTCGATATTGAATACAGTGATAGCACAACGGCAAGCTTACAATCATTAATAGACGACGGTTATACTGTTTTTGGCGTAGAACTCTGCCAGCAGTCGGTTGACTATAAAGAGATGGCATATCCCACTGCTTGTGCATTAGTGTTAGGTAATGAACGCAAGGGTGTAAGTGAAGCGGCATTAAAACTAAGCCATCATCAAATACATATTTCTATGTTTGGTATGGGTAATTCTCTAAATGTATCAACGGCTGGTGCTATCGTCTTAGCTGAGTGCGCTGATCAAATCCGCAAAATATCAGCAAATATAGTTACGAATTAACCCGTTATAAAACGTTAGCCATTAACGCAGAACGTTTATTGGCTTAACTTGTTTCACCGGGCTTTGGTACATCACCTTTACTAACATTTTGTTGTTCAGATATTTCTTGTGCCCACTTATGCTCGGCCGTGCCTGCTTTTATACCTGCTTGATTATTACAACGCAGTGCAGTAAACGATAGTTGGGTTAACAGTGGAAAATGGTCTGAACCAATTGACGGTAAACGCTTAATTTTTTGCAGTGTAAAATGTTTGCTGTGAAACAAATGATCTAAAGGCCATCGAACCAATGGGTAGTCGACATGAAAAGTGCTAAATACTCCTCGTCCAACGCGAGGATCGAGTAAACCACTAATTTTACGAAACAGTCGTGTGGTAGCAGACCAAGCAACATCATTAAGATCGCCTGTCACAATAACGGGTTGCTCACTGTCAGCAACACTTCGAGCAACAATCATCAGCTCAGCATCACGCTCTGCAGATTCATCATTCTCTGTTGGGCTTGGTGGCGCAGGATGAAGAAAATGCACTCGCACTTTATCGCCGCTACGCAACTCTATTGTGGTGTGTATTGACGGAACATCTTTTTCAACCAAATAACAGATTTCTTGTTCGGCGATAGGTAATCGTGAGAATACATGCATGCCATAGAGATTATCAAGTGGGCATTTAACGCTATAAGGCATGTCAGTTTCTAGGACGTTAAGCTGTTCTTCCCACCATAGGTCTGATTCTAGTGTGACTAGCACATCGGGCTGATGTTTTTTAATCAGTGCTATCAGTGCATCGGCATTACGATTGGGTGTCAGAACATTTGAAGTAATAATGCTAAGTTGTTTATCAGCATCACATTCAGTAGAGGTTTTAACCTCTTTGGGATAAATAAAAGTATAGGGTATTATCCAAGATAACTGCCATATCAAACATAGCGTTGTGCTAATAATCAGTGCCTGCGTACTTACTCTTTGCGGATCAAGAAAAATAAAATGGGCGAGTAACAAAATCGTTGCAAGTATAGTGAACTGTAAGCGAGGAAAATCCATACCTCTAACAATCCAATGGGGATGTCGAGACAAGGGCAAAAGGGTTGTTAGCACAGTAAACAGGGTGAAAAATATGAGTATGGTTAACATTGAAAGCCTAATCTTGTTCGCTTAATCTTAATGTCTTGCGACTGTCGATATTTTCGTGATTGATTTTACTGATGCTTATAATAGTTGAAAATATAATGGGCTATTTATTGAAATAAATAGCGCTAAGCCTAGTTTACAAGTAAACACTTATAGGTGTTTACTTGTAAAAATCAACGCTTACTTTACTCTTGTGATACCGATAACAACAGCAATAACACCACCGATCATTCCTGCCCAAGCTTCAACAGGCGTATCACCGCTTAACGTACGAGTAAGTTGAGCGCTAGCTGAGTCATAAATGTTGTAACCCCAAATCGCGACAGCAACACCAATAATGATAAGGGTAATACCAATAATTTTATTATTCATTTCTACTCCAAATATTTATAAGACGATAGTCTAATCGCGTTAATACTAACGAAAGCATATAACGCTATGTTAACAGTTTATCTACCACTTTCACCAATCAAAATATAATTCGACAATTTAATCACGCTGTAAAACGCTAATAAACTTAACATCGGCTTAAGTTATAGGCCTACAGATGAAAATTTCTCATCGAAATTCCCACTTTAAATATGACTTATAATTCATTTATACTACTTATATTGTAGTTTAGCCGAGCTGACTTACCTTATAAATGTAAGACATAACTTACATAATTAAGTGTGTATAGACTACATTTAGCCTTTTTTATACCTGTATAATATTACTCTTAAAATTTTTAACTATTTGTAGTTAATACAATTTTATCAAGAATTTAACGATACATAGAAGTATCGATATTATAAAAAAAGGAACGTACCACCATGAAAAAATTGTTAATTGTATCATCTTTGCTACTTGCATCAGGTTGTGCAACGGTAAAAGATTCAACCGTCACGGAGACGAAACAAAAAAAGGCGGCTGTTAGCCAAACATTGCAAGCGGATGTTGTCAGTAAAAAATACCTTAAGCGCAAAGTTGCGATAGGACGTTTTACTAATGAAACTAAATACGGACAAAGCTTCTTTATTGATAAAAATAATGATCGTATTGGTAAGCAAGCTATGGATATATTATCGGCTAAGTTGTTTGAAACCGATCGATTTATAATGCTTGAACGTGCAGATCTAGCGCAAGTTGAAAAGGAGCTTTCTATTGGCGGTGAGACGAGTCTCAAAAATGCGGCTGACTTTTTAATTGTTGGTTCTATTTCAGAGTTTGGCCGAAAAAACACCAGTGAAGTAGGAATTTTTTCAAGAGTTAAAAAACAAGAAGCCAATGCAACGGTAAACATTCGATTAATAGATGTATCAACAGGCCAGATAATCTATTCTGAGTCTGGTAAAGGGATCGCATTCTCTGAAGCGGGCAGTGTCATGGGCGTTGGTGATAAAGCAGGCTATGACAGTTCGCTTAATGATAAAGTGCTTAATGCGGCTATTACCGACTTAGCCTCAAATGTTATTGAAAACATGCTTGATAAACCTTGGAAATCTTACATTCTCTCTTCAGATGAAGGTAACCTAATTATCTCTGGCGGTAAATCTCAAAATATTTCTGAAAATTCTAAATTTACTGTTTATAAATCAGGTAACAAAGTTAAAAACCCACAAACTGGAATGTTTATTACCTTACCTGGAAAACCTATAGGTAACATTGTTGTGCTGACTTCTATGGGTGACACCCCAGAAAGTGAGATATCAATTGCTTCAATTTCAACAGGTGATTTTAGTCAATACATTGCATCGGGTGACTTCTCTTCGTTATACATTCAAGAAAGTAAATAAAGGATTATAAAATGAAATTATTAAAAATATCATTGTGTGTGTTTATTGCCATGTACTTAAGTGCTTGTGGTTATAACGAGGGAGTTCGAACTGCTGAGCCCGTATCATATGTTTACTTCACTGGAAATGCCGAAGGGGCAGAAGTGACAGTAGGTAAAGGAGAGGCTTTCGTTGTTGATAAATTAGGTGCACGTAACATTTATAGGGTTGCTACGGGTAAACAGCAAGTAACCATCACCAAGAATGGTGTAACAGTAGTTAACAGGATTGTACTGTTAGGTGACGGCCAGTCAAAAGAATTTAATGTACCTAAATAACAGCTAAGGACTCACAATGAAAACTAAAATTTTAATGATGGCTTGTGCGGTACTGCTAGCAACTGGTTGTGCAAGTGGCCCTAAGCCGATGTATGACTATGGTGAATATTCAGAGTCATTTTATGCAATGAAAAGGGATGCGGGTGAAATTTCTGAAGGCGAATGGAAGTTTGCGTTAGAAGATGTTATTCAACGTTCTGGTAACCAAGGCTTACGTGTTCCGCCTGGCGTATACGCCAATTTAGGTTATTTGCACTTAAAGTTAAATGATACCACAAAGGCAATTTCCTATTTTGAGTTGGAAAAAAGTGTTTATCCAGAATCAGTTATCTTTATGAATAATTTGATCAGTAAAGTTAAGGTACAGGGATAGTGATTATGTTTAATAAGGCTAGAACGTTGTTGGTTACTCTCGTTGTTGTTTTTGTTTCAGGCTGTGTCAGTAACAACCTCGTCACTAAACTAGACGAATTCCCAGAGATGTATAATGAAAAACCACGTTCATTATTAATAATGCCACCGATTAATTTAAGTACGGCAGCAGATGCGAAAGATTATTATGCGACTACGGTAGAAATGCCTATCGCGTTTCAGGGATATTATACTTTTCCATACGAGCTAACGTCAGAAATATTGAAACAAGAAGGTATTTATGATGCTGAACTTGTTTACGACATGCCACTTAATAAATTTCATGAGTACTTCGGTGCGGATGCGGTGTTATTTACCAAAATACTTAAGTGGGACACTAGCTATTTGGTTATTGCTTCAAGCTTAACCGTATCAATTGAAGCAGAAATAAAATCAACAAAAACATCTTCGACGTTATGGAAATATACCGGCACGGTTGTTGTTGATCTTAGTGGTGGAAATAATGGTGGTGGTTTAGCTGGGTTGATTGTTGGCGCAATAGCGACAGCGGTAAACACAGCAGCAGCTGATTACACCCGTTATGCAAGACAGGCTAATAGCCGGTTTGTTGGTACAGTACCGGTAGGGCCTTACCATCCTCTCTACCTTAAAGACCAGAAAGTTCAAATTCTGCAGCAAGCCTCAGAAAATAATAGTGCTAATTAACTCACTATAAATAATGCAGGATATTGTGTGATAATAAAATATAAAAGTGGCTTAGTTTCGCGCCACTTTTATATTATTTTCTTCACTCAAATATCTCAGCTTGTGCAATGAAACCATCAGGTAAGCTAGTCGAGTGTTTTCTTAAAACGCAGTGCTGAAACAAGTAAGCCAAAACAGGTAAAAGCAATTAACCATAGCATATCAAAACTCATCTCAATAACGGCAACATCACGTAATACTACACCTCTTATTAAGCGAATAAAGTGTGTCGCTGGCAGTGCTTCAGCAATATATTGTGCGGGCAGTGGCATACCTTCATAAGGGAACATAAAACCAGATAATAATATAGATGGCAGTAAAATAAATATTGTCATTTGCATTGATTGTAATTGGTTTTTAGCAATTGTTGATATAACTAAACCCAGTACTAAGCTGGCGCAAATAAACAGTAAAGTCGCAAGTGCTAGTTGGGCAAAACCGCCATTAAAGGGGACGTCAAATAGCCAATAACCTAAACCAAGAATAATACAAACTTGAATCGCACCAATAAAAATATAGGGAAATATTTTACCAATCATCAGCTCAAGTGAGCTAAGTGGTGTCGTAATTAACATTTCCATATTACCGCGCTCTTGCTCGCGAACAATGGCAGCCGAGGTAAACATTATCATTGTCATTGTTAATATCACGGCAACAAGTCCAGGCACTATATTAACCACACTTCGTTGCTCTGGATTATAAAGTAAGGTCACTTCAAACGTTGCGGTATTTCGGTTGGCGGGCTTATCTAATAACTCTGTAAGTGGCATATTACGTAAACTTTTAATACTACCTGCTATAACAGTATCAGAGCCATCAACTAACCACTGTGCTATTGGCCTGCTCGTTTCTTGTTTACTCGAGGGCGGCAAACCAAAACCTACACTTGGGTGTCGAACTAAACGCTGGCTAACGTCTTGTGGGATAATTAATACTGCACGCACTTCACTGCTATCGATGGCGGCTTGTGCTTCCTTTACCGAGTAATAACTGTGAGTAAATTTAACAATGCCGGTTGCTGCCACGGTTTGCTGTAATACTCGACTCAAAGATGTCTGACTATGATCTACAACACCAACAGGGATATCTCGCACATTAGTGTTGATGGCAAAGGCAAATAGCAGTAATTGTACTAGGGGGATCATTATGACCATGCCAAAGGTCATTCTATCGCGTCTAAGTTGCAGTAGTTCTTTTATAACAATGGCTTGGATTCTTAATAGTGATATTTTCATGACTGTGTCACCCCTTGGCCGGTGCAACTAACAAAGACATCTTCAAGACTGGGTCTAACAATAACAAGTTTAGCTGTATCATTTAAGCAGGGCTGGCGCTGTAATAATGCGATAGGGTTACTTTCTTCTTTATTCACTAATACACGTAAGTGTGTACCGAGCTGGGCGGCAGAAATCACTTGTGGCAATTTGATTAAGTGCTCTTTTATTTGACGTATATTGCTTGCGCCTACCTCAACCACCTGAGCAGCCATATTATTCATTAAGTTTTGTGGGCTATCATCCGCTCTTTTTATACCATTTTCTAAGATGGCCAGCTTATGACAACGCTCCGCTTCATCCATGTAATGCGTTGAGACTAATATTGTGGTGCCTTGATCGCAAAGATCAAATAATTGTTCCCAAAACTCTCGTCGGTTTTGCGGATCAACCGCCGAAGTGGGCTCATCTAAAAAGAGTAACTTAGGTTTATGTATCACTGCGGCGGCAAGCGCTAGCCTTTGTTTTTGACCACCACTCATACTGCCAGCAAGTTGCTGACTTTGCTGTGTTAATTGATGAGTACTTAATAATTCACTCAGTCGTGATTTTTGTTGATTAGCCGTTAGACCATAAATTCGACTAATAAATTGCAAGTTCTCTTTAACGGTAAGATCCTCATAGAGAGAGAACTTTTGTGTCATATAGCCAATTTTCATTCGCAGTTTATTGGCCTCTTGCGGTAAATGAGAACCCAAAACGTTAACCTGACCACTCGTTGGAATTAATAAACCGGTCAGCAATCGAATTGCCGTGGTTTTACCTGAGCCATTGGGACCTAAAAATCCGTAAATAGTTTGCTTCTCTACAGATAAATCTAGCGCAGATATTGCTGTTAATTCGCCAAATTTTCGAGTGAGCTTTTGTGCGCTTATCGCAAAAGAGCTATTAAGATTTTTTTCTTGGCTATCGTTTAAGTGCTTCATGGCATTATAACTTGCGCTGGCACACCCATTGGCAGCTCTGCAGCACTATCAGGTAATTGTATTTCAGCCAAATACATAAGGTTTGCACGCTCTTCTTGGTTTAATGCAAAGTAAGGGGTAAAAGCAGGTTCAGAAGATATCCAGCGCACAGTACCAATAATCGTATCTGTTAAACCATCAACTTGTACGGTTAATTTATCAGCGACTTTAATTTTTACTCGGTAGGGTTCTGGCACATAGACACGTGCAAAAGGAGCACGTCCCGCTAATACAATTGCTACGGGGCTACCGAGTGTGACACGTTCACCGAGGTTCCATGGAAGATTGTCTAATAGACCATCACGTTTTGCGGTAATGGTTAAATCATTGAGTTTTTTATTTTCACTGTCGAGTACCGCAACCGCGGTTGCTAAAATAGCTTCAGCTATTTGTAAGTCCTCGATACGAGCACCATTAATTAGTTGTAATAGTTTTTCTTGAGCGCTGTGTAATTTAGCTCTATTTTCATCGCGTAATGCAAGGGAGTTTTCGAGCGTTACCTGACTAGATAATGCTTGCTTTATCAGTATTTGAGTGCGTTTATAGTCTGCCTCACTTTTGATCAGTGCGGCTTTCGCGCCCTCGACTTCTGCAGATGCCGCGGCAACTTCTTCTTTACGCGCACCATTATGTACTTTTTCTAAGTTAGCTTTTGCTTGTTGCATCTGAGCTTGAGCTTTAGCAACGAACGCTTTTTGAAGGGTGTCGTCTAGCCTAACCAATATTGTACCTTCAGTAACTTGACTACCTGCACTAACAGGTAATGCCGTGATAACTTCACTCACTGTTGCTGTGTGCGCTATGCGTTCTCTTTCTAACGTACCTAAGGCAATACCTGGTTTTTTGTTATCACAACCGCTAAGTGTTGC